>CALACD010000526.1 GCA_937890445.1 uncultured Acidimicrobiia bacterium
ATTCCGACCACGTCCCAATTGCCGACGATGTCACCGTCGCTGACCGGGACCAGCATCGAGCGGGCGAACGTACGGCGGTCCGGTCGATCGATGAAGGCGGTGGCCAGGAACCAGTTCGCGTGACGGACGCCGCTGGCGAAGTTCCAATGACCGGAGATGCGGTAGCCGCCGGGGGCTTCGACCGCGGTGCCCAACGGACGAGCCGAACCGGCGACGTGAATGGGGCCATCGGTCGTGGCCACCATCTCGTCCAGGGCTGTCGGGTCGAGCCAGGCCAGGAAGACGGTGACCGCGGCCGAGACCTGCGCACACCAGCCGACCGACCCGTCATGGCGGGTCAGGGCCTCGGCGACCTCGAACCCCGTGAGGGGGTGGACCTCGGGTCCACCCAGGGACGCCGGCAGGTACATCTGGAAGATCTGGGCGGCGGTCATCTGATCGGTCAGTTCGGTCGGGAGGTGGCCGTCGCGTTCGATGATCGGGCCCAGTCGCTGGATCATCGGACCGAGCGCTCGTGCGCGCTCGATCATGGGATGGGTGCTCCAACATGCCTGCGTCACATCCGAATCGATCATTCGTTCCCCTTCCCGTTCCACGCTAGGCGCGCCGCGTCGTTCGGACCTAGTGTCACGACAACACCCACGATCTGCGGATGCTGAACCGCAGATCTCCCGAACAGGAGACCGATGATGTCCCATACCGTGATGTTGGAGATCAACGTGAAGCCGGGTCTCGGTGCCGCCGTCTTCCCTGGGATCGTCGCTTCGCTCGTCGATACGCGGGCCTACGCCGGTGCCGAGTTGATCGAGGCCTACATCGACGCCGACAATCCCGATTGCATCATGGTCTGGGAGAAGTGGGAGAGCCGCTCCCACCAGGAGGCTTACCTCAACTGGCGCGTCGAGACCGGCATGGTCGAGGCACTTGCCGACGTGGTCGCCGCCCCACCGCGATTCACGCATCTGACGCCCGCCGAGTAGCGGGCGAAGGTTCGCGCCGCAACAGTTCTGGCGTCGGAGACCGTCGTAGACGCCGGCCAGCGACGCCAGAACGCGGTATCGGCCTTGGGGGAGAGATCCTCAGCCGAGGATGTCGTCGAGGAGAAGCTGGACGTAGTCCGCCTCGGATCGTCCGAGCAGGTCGCGCACGATGTGTTCGTTGTGCTCACCGATTCCGGGTGAGCGGGTCAGGACGTGGTCGGCGCCCCGCCATCTTGCAGGCTCACGATCGATCGGAATGTCGACGTCGGGTCGAGATGGCTGATGAACGACCTGATAGTGATGACGGAGTTGCGGATCGCGGTCGAAGGTCTCTGCCAGGTGCTCGACCGGCCCGGCCATCACCCCGACGGCCTGACAGCGGTCGGCCATCTCCCACTTGTCGACCGATGCCGTCCAGCCTCGGACGATCTCGTCCAGCGCATCCTCGTTCTGCTTGCGTTGCGCATGGGTCGAGAATCGGGGATCGGTTGCCAGATCGGGCGCACCGCACAGCGCGCACAGCCGAGCCCATTCGTCGTCATCGGCGACGGCGACGGCCACCCATTCGTCATCGCTGTGGTCCGAGGGGGCGGCGGGGTAGATGCCGTGGGGAGCGTGGTTGAGATCGCGGTTGTTGCGCCTTGGAGGCTGTACACCGG
>CALACD010000527.1 GCA_937890445.1 uncultured Acidimicrobiia bacterium
CCCGCAAGCCCGTCGCCAAGACCAGCTGATCCGACGAGCCCAATATTTTCGAGCAGCTTCGAGACGCGAGCGTCGACGACATGACCGAGAACACCGACGACGCCGGCGAACGCCCGGGGTTGGGACAACTGGGCACCTTCATCCGCTCGCAGCGGAAGCTGGCCCAGTTGTCCCAACGCGAACTGGCCAAACTCACAAATCTGTCCGACCCGTACGTGAGCCAGATCGAGCGTGGACTCCATCAACCCTCGATCCGGGTCATCAGGGCTCTGGCGGGCGCGCTCAACGTACGGGCCGAAACCATGCTCGCCTACGCAGGTCTGATGGAGGAAACCTTCACCGGGCAATCGAACGCGACCGACACCGAGACAGCGATTCGCTGCGACGAGCAGCTGAGTGACGAGCAGAAGCACGCTCTGCTCGGGGTCTACCGCTCGTTCGTGGCCGCCAATCCGACCGAGGACTGAAGCCGACTGCGACCCCCTCGACGGCGCGAGGCGGCGAACGGTCGCTGATCCGGCTACAACTAGGAGGGTGCTGACAGTCATCTCTCCTGCGAAGTCACTCGATTTCGAGTCGAAACTGCCCACCCGAAAGTTCTCCGAGCCGACCATGTTGGACGGCGCGGAACAACTGGTGAAGATCATGGCGGCCAAGACCCCCGAAGAGATCTCGGCCATGATGGGGATCAGTGCTCAGCTGGGAGAGCTGAACTTCGAACGCTTCCAGTCCTTCGAACCACCGTTCACCCCCGAGAATGCCAGACCCGCACTGCTGGCCTTCACCGGCGACGTCTATCTGGGCATGGACCCTCGAGCCAACTTCGACGAGCGTGACTACACCCACGCTCAGAAGACGCTGCGCATCCTGTCCGGGCTCTACGGCGTGCTTCGGCCCCTCGATCTGATCCAGCCCTATCGGCTGGAAATGGGGTCCAAGCTCGAGACTCCCCTCGGACACGACCTGTACGAGTTCTGGGGCAGCCGACCGACCGAGGCCCTCAACCGGGACATCGCGGCCAGCCCGGGCCCTTCGGTGCTGGTGAATCTGGCCTCCAACGAGTACTTCGGCGCCGTCCAGCCCGACCAGATCGAAGCCAAGATCGTCAGTCCGGTCTTCCTCGACACGCCCGGAGAAGGAAGCGCTTCGAAGTCGGGCGAACCTCGCATCGTCAGCTTCTTCGCCAAGCGAGCTCGGGGCGCGATGGCCGGTTGGCTGATCCGCAACCGGGTCACATCGCTGCGAGCGCTTCGTGATTTCGACGAGATGGGCTATCGCTACGACGCCGAACGCTCGTCGCCCAGCCGACCTGTCTTCGTTCGCTGACTTCCAGCCACCGCCCCGGGCAGGCTAGACACTCAGGATGCGCCGCTCGACACAACTGGAAATCGGACGGGAGATCGTCGAGAGGTTGACCGACGGATCGACCCCGATGGCCGACGACCTGTTCATCAACGATCCGTCGATCTACACCGACGCGGCTCGGCATCAGCGAGAGTTCCCCATCTTCTTCGCCGAACGGCCGCTTGTGATGGGTGCCTCGTGCCAGATCCCGGACCCCGGCGACCACCTGACCGACGATCACACGGGCACACCGCTCCTGATCGTTCGGGGCAACGACGGCGTCGTCCGTACCTTCGCCAACGTGTGCTCCCACCGAGGAAGCCGCATCGTGCTGGACGATGGCGGATGTGGAGCCCGGGCCTTCACCTGCCCCTATCACGCATGGGTCTACGGCCTCGACGGGTCGCTCCGAGCCGTTCCCGGTGACGGGTTTGCGGACCTCGATCGAGACCAGGCCCGGCTGATTCAGTTCCCGACGGTCGAGCGAGCCGGACTGATCTGGGTCCTTCCCCGACCGGCCGCTGGCGCTGATCTCGACCTGGGCCCCGCGGTCGACGAACTGCTCGGGCCCGATCTCCAGGCCGACCTCGACGCCTTCGGGCTGGTCGACCATTACCACTACGGCACCCGCCACCTGTCTCGGCGACTCAATTGGAAGCTGACGATGGACACGTTCTTCGAGTCGTACCACTTTCGCCAGTTGCACCGGAACACGATCGCGCCGCTGATCAAGTCCGACATGGCCCCGATACGCCGCTGGGGGGATCACCACCTGATGGTGGGTATCCGACACACGGCCGAGGAGTTCCTCGAACAGCCCGAGGACGAATGGGACGTGATCGGCCAGACGGTTCTCGTCTACCTACTGTTCCCCAACACCATCTTCATCATGCAGAGGGATCACATCGAGCTGTTCCGGATCTTCCCGGGTGCCACTGTGGCGGACTCGGACATCGAGATCTCCCTGTTCATTCCCGACGACCCGACTCGGGGGCCCGACGAAGCCAAGGCTCGTCGACACTGGGATGCCAACTTCGATCTGCTGGTGGAAACCGCCGATGTGGAGGATTTCACCAACGGCGCCACGATTCAGCGGAGTTTCGAGTCGGGCGTCCTCGATCGGGTCGTGTACGGCCGCAACGAACCGTTGATGCACAGCTGGCATCGTTCGTTGCGCCGCACCGTGGGCGAAGACATCGAAGGCGGATCGCTCAGCGTTTCCAGCTGACGAGTTCCGAGGTCAGCTGATCGATGGCGTTGACCCCACACAGTTGCATGGTGCGGGTGAGGCCGGATTCGAAGAAGTCCAGAAGCTGATCGACCCCGGCTTCGCCGGCGGCCCCCAGCGCGTAGAGATAGGGGCGCCCGATCGAGCAGGCGGTTGCTCCGAGGGAGACTGCTTTGACGATGTCACTCCCCCGCCGCACCCCGCCGTCGCAGATGATGTCGATGCGCCCGCCGACAGCCTGGGCCACGGGGGCGATCAGTTCGACGATGGCCGGTGCGTCATCGAGCTGTCGACCACCGTGATTGGAGAGCATGATGCCCTCGACCCCGGACTGCGCGGCAAGTTCGGCGTCGGCAACGGTTTGGATGCCCTTGAGGACCACGGGTCCATTCCAGATCGAGCGCAACCAGTCGACGTCGTCCCACGACAGGGCCTGATCGAACTGGCTGTTGATGTACTGCGACAGGTTCACGGCGGAACTGCCGTCTCCCCCTTCTGCGCTGGAGACGTTGGCGAACGTGATGGGGTCGTTGCGGAGAAAGTCGAGGGTCCAGCCTGGGTGGACGGCTCCATCGATGATCGTGTCGAGCCCGATCTTGGGCGGCAGGGTATAGCCCCGCCGCACGTCGCGTTCTCGACGGCCGAGCACCGCCGTATCGACCGTCAACAGCAACGCCTCGTAGCCCGACATCTCGGCCCGGCTGACCATCTCCTTGACCAGGCCCCGATCCTTCCAGGTATAGACCTGGTACCACTTGGTGCCGCTGCACACCGCAGCCACGTCTTCGATGCTGCGGGTCCCCATCGTCGACAAGCTGTACGGGATGCCCTTGCGTTGAGCGGCGCGAGCCACGGCCAGCTCACCCTGGGAGTTTGCGATGCGGGTGAAGCCCGTGGGCGACAGCGCCAGGGGCATCGGTACTCGCTTTCCCAACAATGTGGTCGAGGTGTCGACTCGACTGACATCGTTCAGAATTCGGGGCCGAAATTCCAGATCGCCGAAGGCGGTCACATTGCGAACCAGAGACCGCTCGTCCTCGGCGCCGCCGTCGATGTAGTCGAAGACTCCGGCCGGCAGCCGTCGTTTGGCAACGGCTCGGAAGTCGTCGACGTCGGCGATCCCACTCAGCCTGCGCTTCACCGGGCTGCGTTCGAACTCGCGGAACTGCACCACCGAGCGGAAGGTGTTGAACATTCCCATGGCTAGAGGTGTTCGGCGAAGAAGTCGAGGGTTCGGGCCCAGGCCTGGGTTGCCGCGGCCTGGTCGTAGGAGCCTCGGGCGTCGCAGTGGAACCCGTGGTCGGCGTTGTAGGAGTGGACGATGACCTCGGGATGAGCCGCTGCCACCTCGTGCACGCTGTCCATGGGGATGTGGGCGTCGAGTTCGCCGAAGTGCAGCATCGTCGGCACCTTGGGGGTCTCACCGATCATGCTGTGGATGCCTCCACCGTAGTAGCCGACTGCTGCCTGGACGTCGGCCTTTGCCGCCGCCAGCCAGGTCGTTGTCCCGCCCCAGCAGAACCCCGTGATGCCGACGCTGGTTGCGCCTTGCGCTCGGACGTGGGTGATGGCTGCGGCCAGATCGGCCATGGTGTTGTCCCAGTTCAGCTTCCCGGCATAGCTGATGCCTGCGGTCATGCCGTCACCGTCGTACCCCAACTCGACACCTTGTTCGACCCGGTCGAAGAAGGCCGGCGAGATGACCCGATAGCCGGCCTCGGCTGCCCGGTCGGCGACGGACCGGATGTGGGGGTTCACCCCGAAGATCTCCTGAACCACGACGAGTGCCTTGTCACCCTCGCCCACCTCGTAGGCGTCGAACGTATGTCCATCTGCTGCTGTCAGTTGTGCCATGTGGATACCTCCTCGAGCCGCGTCGCGGCCTCTGTGTGATGGCGAGCATCTTGCCATCAACTGTTGCCCGAACAACCATCGGCCCGTCGACTCTCGAGGCCTACCAGTCGAGTTCGTGACACCCGGTGTGGTCTTCGGGCTCGACCTGAAGGGTGGCGTGGGCGATCCCATAGGAGTCGCTGAGCACGGCCCGAGCCTGATCGAGGACGGCATGGTGGTTGGCGTCGTTGGCCGTCATCAAGTGAGCAGATGCCGCATCCATGCCCGAGGTCAGTGTCCACACGTGCAGGTCGTGGACGTCGAGAACCTGGGGGATCGACTCCAGGTCTTCGGTCATCTGCTCGAGATCCATCCCGATCGGAGCAGCTTGCAGCAGGACCCGGACCGCCTGGCCCCCCAGCTTGAAGGTTCGGGGAAGGATCCACAGGCCAATGAGTGCGGCGATGACGGGATCAACCCATGTCCAGCCGAGGAGTTCGATTGCCAGGGCGGCCACGACCACGCCAACCGAACCAACGGTGTCGGCAAGGACCTCAAGGTAGGCGCCCTGCAGGTTGATGCTCTCCTTCGATCCCTCACGGAGCAGGCCGAAGGCGATCAGATTGACGACGAGACCCAGAACAGCGACCACGAACATGGGCCATCCCAGGATCTCGGGCTCATCGAAGACGCGGCGGCCAGCTTCGACCAAGACATAGATGGCAACACCGAAGAGCAGGAGGGCGTTGACGAAGGCGGCCAGGATCTCGAGTCGGTAGAGACCGAACGTGTGCGACTCTCGGTCGTTGGCCCGACTCGAGGCCAACCGCACGGCAGCCAATGCCATACCGAGGCCGATCACATCGGTCAGCATGTGCCCGGCGTCGGACAACAACGCCAGGCTGTTGGTCATGACCCCGGCGACCGCCTCGACCAGGAAGAACGTACCGATCAGGAAGAAGGAGATCGTGAGAGGCCGTTGGTAGCGAGCGCCGGCTCGCATCATGGCAATCCCGTGTTGGTGGTCGTGGCCGTGCCCCGCCGATCCGTTCTCACTCATTCTCAGAACTGTACCGAAGGGGCCGGGCGCTGTCACGGATCGGGCGAAGTTCAGTCCCCCAGCAGCCCTCGGAGGAAGCGGTCGTTCTCTTCGGTGCTGCCGATCGTCACCCGCAGACCCTCCCCGGCGAACGGTCGGGTGACGACGCCCTTCTTCTCCAGGTCCAGGAACACCTCGTCTGTTCGTGCCCCCAGCGAGAGGTACACGAAGTTGGCCTCGGGTGTCGGTATCGACCAACCTGCGGACTCGAGCGTGGCCACTACTCGTGCCCGTTCACCCTTGATGAACTCGACTCGTTCCATCACCTCGGCGTGAGCGTCGATGGACGCAATGGCGGCTGTCTGGGCCAATCCGTTCACTGCGAAGGGGAAGAGGGTCTTGTCGATGGAACCGATCACCTCGGGATGTCCAATGGCGTAGCCGACCCGGAGCGCAGCCAGACCCTGGGCTTTGGAGAAGGTGCGGAGCACCACCAGGTTGTGGTGGGCGGCCAGCAGACCGTCGCCGATCGGGTCGCCGAGCGACTCCGACATGAACTCCCGGTAGGCCTCGTCCAGGACGACGATCACATCGTCGGCAATGGACTCGAGCAGTGCCTTGACTGCCGTCATCGGTACTGCGGTGCCGGTCGGGTTGTTGGGATTCGCCAGCAGGACCATCTTGGTCCGCTCGGTGACGGCGCCCGCCACTGCGACCAGGTCGAAGGTCTCCCCGACCAGGGGCACGGTGACTTCCGTGCCTCCCATCAACCGGGTGAACACCGGGTAGACCTCGAAGGAGCGCCACGGGTAGACCACCTCGTCACCCGGATCGACGTAGGTGAGATACAGCTGCTGCAGCAGCCCGACCGAGCCACACCCGGCAGTGACCATGTCGAGGTCGACACCGAGCCACCGAGCCAACCGTTCCCGCAGGACACTGGCCCGGTGGTCGGCGTACCGATTGGTACCACCGGCGGCGTCGGCCACCTTTTGCTGGACCGAGGCCACCGGCCCCCACGGCGTCTCGTTGGATGCCAGCTTGATGGCGTTGATGATGCCGTGCTCGGCCTCGGCCTGCGCCGCGTCCTTGCCCGGTCGATAGGCCGGCAGTCCGGCAACAGCTGTTCTTGGTCGTCCGATCACAGTGCGCAGGCTACTTCTCCGGTCCCCGATCGAACGAAGGGAACAGACCGAGCAGCGCAGTTGTTCTACGGCCCATGGCTGTGACCCGACTGAATCATGCCGTTCTCTATGTTCGCGATGCGGAACGCACCGCAAGCTTCCTGGAGACGAACCTGGGCTTCGCCCGGAAGGCGACCTTTCCGGGCGCTGTGTTCATGAAGGTGTCCGAGGACGGCCCCAACGACCACGACCTCGGTCTGTTCTCGGTGGGTGAGGGAGCTACGGCCTCGCCGGCAGGCAAGGGCGCGGTCGGCATGTATCACCTGGCGTGGGAGGTACCGACGCTACAAGAACTGGCGGAGCTCCGACAGCGCATGCTCGACGCCGGGGCGTTGGTCGGCGAGAGCGATCACGGGGCCAGCAAGAGCCTGTACTGCCAGGACCCCGATGGCCTCGAGTTCGAATTGATGTGGGCGGTTCCCGACGAATTGATGCGACCTAACGACACCACGATGACGGCACCGATCAGTTGGAACGAGACGATTGAACGCTTCGGCCTGGAAACCAGCGGCCGCCGCACCTCCTGATCAGGAACAGATCTGGCCGATCAGGAACAGATCTGGCTGTTCAGCTCATCAGGTCGGCGGCAACGTCGATCCACAACTGCGTGCTGAGGGACAACGATTCGACGTCGATGCGTTCGTCATTGCCGTGGAACCGCTTCGAGAACTCACCGCCATCGAGATCCGGGCTCATCAAGCCGGCCCCGTACGCGACCGAGCCGAGGTCGCGAAAGACACGAGAATCGGTGAAACCGACCGACAACGTCGGTGACAAGCGGGCAGAGGAGAACGGCTTGTTCACTGCCTTCTGCAGGCTGTCCCACAGCGGCGTATCGAGTCGACTCATCGTCGACATGTCGTTCATGATGACTTCGACATCGACCTTTGCCGCCAGATCGCCGAGCGCTTCGTTCAAGTGAGCTTCGACATCGGCCGGGGTCTCTCCTGGCAGCGTCCGGATGTCGACGTTCAGCTCGACCGTGTCGGGAATGACGTTGGTCTTCGCTTCGGGACCGACATCGAGCACATTGGCAGAGAACGTGGTGTGGACGCACGAGTAGAGGTGGGATGCTGCCCCGACGTTGGGCAACACCCTCAGCGTCTCGTCGATTCTGGTCTCGTCGAGCATGATGGCCTTCTGCTCGTCGTCGAGGCCCATGGATTCGACCTGGGTTCTCCACAGCTCGTGGAAGCGAGGCGGTGGACTGTACTCGCTGATCCGTTGGATCACGGCCGCCGCCTGCACCAGGGCGTTGTCCTTTCGAAACGGCATGGAACCGTGGCCGGGCACTCCCTTGATACGCAGCTTGCGCCACGCAACACCCTTCTCGCCGACGGTCACCCCGATCGTCGGAGCTGAGGCATGCCCGGAATGAAGGCCGCCGTTCTCGGTCAACACATAGTCGGCCCGGATGACCTCGGGATGGTGATCGGCCATCCAACGGGCGCCGTGAGCGCTCCCCGATTCTTCATCGGCCACGGCGAAATAGATGATGTCACCCTTGGGCCGAAAGCCGGTCGCTGCCAGGTGACGGAAGGCGACCGCCATGGACGAGGTGATGTTGAGCATGTCGACCGCACCACGACCCCAGACCTCTTCGACGCCGTTGGAAGCCCGGATCAGCTCGCCGCCGAAGGGGTCACGAGTCCAACCGTCTGGGGTGACCGGTACGACGTCGGTATGACCCATCAGACACAGACTGGGCGCATTGGGATCGGTGCCCGGAATGCGCGTCACCAGAGAGACTCGGCCCGGTGTGGGCTCGAAACGTTGAAAATCGAGGCCGACACCGCCCAGATAGTTCTCGAGCAGGTCGGCGTTGCGGACCTCCTGGCCCGACTCGGCCTTGCCATCGTTCACGCAGGCGTTGCGAATGAGGGCCTGCAGCAACTCGATGGTCTGCCCCGTCAGCTGGTCATGCATTGGCGAAGTGTGACACCTCGGCGCCGAAGGTGCCCAGCGGGACGAGCTACTTCCAGCAGTGGCGGCTGGCCAACCATGGCCGGGTGCCGTCGAGACCCCAGGTGATCAGCGCAGCCTCATCCTGTTGGGCCGGTGTCGCGAGATGAGCTTCGCTCACGCCATAGCGATCGGCATGACCGTACGCATACCAACTGCTTCGAAGGAACTGATAGGCGCCACGGGCAGTCGAGGTGCGATTGGCCGCCAGATAGTTGTCCTTCGACTCGCAGTAGCGAATGGTGATGAGAACCGGAGGAACGAAGACGCCGTTGCCGGTGTCGACCCACCCTTGGGGGTGGGCGGTGGCCGGAGCAGCCGCCGTGTCCGCGGCTGGCGGGGCCGATGGTGGCGGCGGGGCCACGGTCGCAGTGGCGGCCTGATGCTCGGCCGAATCGGAGATGGCGACGACGGCCCGGACCGGGTCCTGCGACGACCAGTAGGCATAGCCGGATTCGTCCGGAATTCGGCCGAGGGCCCACAGATAGGCGTCGAGCACCGGGTCACCGTTGGTGCGTGCTGCGGCTTCGGGGCTGCGCATCATCTGGGCTGCGATGACATAGACCGATTCGCCCTCGGCCAGGCGCTGCATCCAATAGGCGTGGCCACTCTGGTCCGCTTCACGACCGAGCGCGGTCCGATAGAGACGGGTGATCTGATCCGACCGCCCGATGGCGACGATGGATGCGGGATCGGCAGCCGCAGTGCGATCGGCGGCGCTTTGGGCCGCAGCCGGGGAGGTGGCAAGGGCGCCGCTGAGGGCGAACGCTGCGAGGAAGAGAAGAGGGCGACGCCACAGGTGTCGAGCTGGAGTTGACTTGCTTGTCGAGATATTGACGTTGTGTTCGCTGCTTTGCATCAAAATGATCCTCTGCCGGACTCAGGACATGGGACGACGAACCCGTCAGGAAGTGCGCGCAGCGAGCAACGGAGGAAGCGCGGCGCAAACAGTGCGAAGCGGACCGCAACGGCGGGGTCCGCAGTCGGGCGCACTGCGAGGAGCTTCTTCCGTGGCCTGCCGAGGTTCCCGCCTAGCGAAGCTCACGTCGTTGCTCGGGTTGTTGGCCCCCGAGAAAGCCTTCCGTCTTCGAGGACCCTAAGGGGGTTGTGACGCGTTCCCCAACTTCTCGCCACAGATTGTGACTCGAGGCTCACTCGACGTGCCCACTACCAGTCGACCGGCGATCCAGTCAAGCGATCGACCGAGTGCATCGGGATTCGCGGGAGGCGTCGGAGCATCGTCGACCACATCGCGGCATCGCAGTAAGCTTCGCCCCGATGCATCGACGAGGGACTCCGGACTGCGTTTGGAACGGCCATGGCTGATCGCTACACAGCCTGGGATGGCAAGGAATACGCCTGGCCGCCACCCGACGGATGGCAACAGCGAACAGATGGAAGGTACTGGCCCGAGGCGACTGCCCCGACGCCCCCCGCTCCCCCATCGCCGATTCCTACGCCGCCGGCCCCTGTCCCGCCGGCCGCTCCCCATGTTGGCCCCCAACCCTTCGGCGGACCGTCGCCTACGGTGCAACCGCCCGGGTCTGGCGGAACCAACACGGGATTGGTCGTGTTCCTTGTCATCATCGCCGTCATCGTGCTCGTCGCCGGCAGTTGCATCCTGGCGCTGAGCCGATTCACACGGACCGCCAGCGACGCCATCCAGGAGCTCAACGAACTGGGCGAGGAGTACGCCGCCAATCAGGAGGAGGCTCGAGCCGAGGTCACCATCACCGAAACCGGTTGCAGCGTCATCGACGGGGTTCCGACCGCGACCGTGCGAATTGCCAATCGATCCGGAGGACGGTCCGACTATTCGGTGACGATCACCTTCACCGATGAGAGCGGGCGCCGATTGCTCGACGGATTCGGCGACGTCGACAGTGTCCAGGATGGCGAAGATGTGGTCCTGGACATCGAGAGTCCCGACCGTGGCGTCACCGGCTCCATCAGCTGCGGCAAGGGCACGGTGAACCGTCGAGCCTCCATCGGGGGTTGATCAAGAGATGTGCTCGCAGGATCGGGACAGCCGATCAGGAGCAATCGCCTGGGCCCTATACTCGGTCCGCCCCCGTAGCTCAGTGGATTAGAGCACTCGGTTTCTACCCGATTGGTCGCAGGTTCGAATCCTGTCGGGGGTACCAGGAGATCGAGAATCGGATCGTTGTTCAGCGGTGGGCGGTGTACGCTCGTGTGTCCTTGGTGGCCGTAGCTCAGTTGGTTAGAGCGCCAGGTTGTGATCCTGGATGTCGGGGGTTCGAATCCCCTCGGTCACCCAACGAAGTGGAAAACCTCAGCGAGCGGCCAGCCCGTTAGGATTCCCATCTTCAGCCAGCGCCTCTAGCTCAATTGGCAGAGCAACGGACTCTTAATCCGCAGGTTCTGGGTTCAAGTCCCAGGGGGCGCACTCCACATCACCCCAGGTCAGACCCGATTTCCGGGCCGCCTGGGGTTTCGTCGTTTCGGGCCGAAACGGCCCCGTGGTCACACGGTGGTCACATTGGATCCGCAAGATCAGCTCCGCAAGGTCAGGTCTGCAAGACCAGCTGTATGCGGGAAGCTCCCGGCGACTTTGCCGGCCCTTCGGATCTGAGCGGGGTCTGGTTGGTTGAGGAGCATCCCGGGCGCGAGACAGG
>CALACD010000528.1 GCA_937890445.1 uncultured Acidimicrobiia bacterium
CGACGCGCTTGCCTCGCATCGTCTGATAGCGAGGAACGACGTCCTTGACATAGCCGGTCAGGAGATGGCCGTAGTGGGGGAGACCATTGGCGAAAGGCGGTCCGTCGTTGAAGACGTAGACGTCACCACCGTCATGTTCGTCCGGTCGCTGTTCGACGGACCGTTCGAAGATCCCCTCTTCGGCCCAGTAGTCCAGAATGCGGTGCTCGATGGCCGGATAGTCGGCGCGAGGAGAGACATCTGGATAGTGGCCAGCTTCACCATTCGACATAGGTCCACAGGCTACGGGCCCACTTCGCAGGTCGTGACCCCTTTGTGTTCCCCTCCGGCGGTTGTGTTCCCCGGCGGTTGTGTTCCCCGGCGGTTGTGTTCCCCGGCGGTTGTGTTCCCCGGGGGTCGTTGGTCTTGGCCGCTACTTCGACCTACAATGCGCCGACCTTCTCTCCGGAAAGGGAGCGCACATGTCGAAGGCGCGCGCCTCGATGAAGACATCCAAAGAGAATTCGACAGCGGCTGCGACGTCATCGACGGGCAAGTCGAAGAGCATCGCGGCCAAGAAGACTCCAGGAAAGAAGGTCGCCACCAAGAAGGCTCCCGCCAAGAAATCGGCGGGTAACGAGGTGGCGGCGAAGAAGGCATCGGCCACCAAACCATCGGCCACCAACGCTGGCGCCAAGAACGCGGCGGCCAAGAAGGCTTCGGCCAAGAAAGCTCCGGCCACAAAAACCATGTCGAAGAAGCAGGCTGCGCCGAAGAAGAGTGCAGGAACCGAGTCATCAGCGAGTGCACCGTCGACCGAGAAGTCAACGACTTCGTCTGCCAGTCGAGCCAAGGCCAAGGCACTTGCCGCCAATCAGAGTCAACCGTTACCCAGCTATCTGACCGACAAGAAGTGGCTCGACGGTCAGCGCAAACTCCTGCTGGAGGAACGCGGGAAGTACACGCTTTCGGCCGAGACTCTCATGGCCGAGGCCCAGGCACTGATGGCCGATCGCGACCCTGGCGACGTGCAGTTCGACGAGGAGTCCGGCGAGGGGGACACCCTTGCCGTGGAGCGCGATCGCGATCTCGCGTTGTCCGGCCTGGCACGGGAGAAGGTGGACGAGATCGATGCCGCACTGCGTCGGCTTGCCGCTGGCACCTATGGCATCTGTCTGTCGGGTGAGGCGGATCCGATCCCGCAAGAGCGCCTGGAGTACGTGCCGATGGCAGCGAAGTGCGTGAAACACCAGACCGCGATGTTCTGATCCGGATGCGACCGTCGAACCGGCCGGCCGCCCTGGTCGCCCTGGTGTGCACGGTGGTGGTGGTGGCGATCGATCAGCTCTCCAAAGCATGGGCAGTTGCCAACCTCAGTGTCGGTCCGTGCACCCCGGACACCTGCATCGACGTGTTCTGGACGCTGCGTTTCCGTCTTCACTTCAATCGTGGTGCCTCGTTCACCACCGGGACTGGCCTCGGTCCCCTCTTCGGGGTCATCGCCATCGTCATGTCACTGTTCCTGTTCCGAACGGCATCGAGGCTGCCCGTGTCGCGTCGCGGGGCCGGGCGTCCGCTGGCGGCTCTCCTCGGTTTGGTCGCCGGTGGTGCGATCGGCAACCTGATCGATCGCATCGTCCGAGCCGAGAGTGGTCCACTCTCGGGCGCCGTGGTGGACTTCATCGACCTGCAATGGTGGCCGATCTTCAACGTGGCGGACATGGCAATCGTCGGAGGCGTGATCACCCTGATCCTGGGACAGCGGTGGTTCGGCGAGATGATCGGCCCCGAGCAGGCGTCGGAGACCGAGCAGGAGGCCCACAGCCATGACGTCTGAACGCGTGTCCGAAGAGGTCCCCGAAGTGATGGCCGGTGAGCGAGTGGATCGCTTCGTGTCGTTCGCCGCAGATGTCAGTCGCAGCGTCGCGGTGTCGCTCATCGCCAGCGGCGCGGTGACGGTCGATGGACGGCCTCCGACCAAGCCTTCGGAACGGCTCGTGGTCGGTTCCGTCGTCGTGATGGAGGTGCCGGCCGAGATCGACGGGTTGGACGCCGATCCCGACGTCGAGGTGCCGGTCGTCTACGAGGACGACCAGGTGATCGTGGTGAACAAACCAGCCGGGATGGTGGTGCATCCGGGGGCCGGAGTGCCCCGGGGAACCATGGTGCAAGGGCTCCTGGCCCGCTTTCCCGATCTGCTCGAGGTCGGAGACGACCCGCTGCGGCCCGGTGTGGTCCATCGTCTGGACAAGGGCACCAGCGGGCTGCTGATGCTGGCCCGCAACGACGAGGCTCACGCTCATCTGAGTGAGCAATTGGCCGATCGGACGGTGTTGCGGCGGTACCTGACGCTGGTCTGGGGTTCGGTCGGATCCAGCGAAGGTGTCATCGACGCCCCGCTCGGTCGATCCGATCGCGATCCGACCCGTCAGACCGTTCGGGCCGACGGTCGAGTTGCCCGTACCCGCTACGACGTGCTGGATCGCTTCGAGAGCTACACGTTCCTCCAGTGTCGGCTCGAAACGGGCCGGACCCACCAGATCCGGGTGCACCTCGAGGCCATCGCACATCCGGTGGTGGGCGATGACCGCTATGCCCGGGGCAAGCCCGAGGTCGGGTTGGGTCGGCCGTTCCTTCACGCCACCGAGCTGGGTTTCGAGCATCCCGTGACCGGCGAGTTGCTTCGCTTCGATGCGCCGTTGCCGCCGGACCTTGCCCGCTTCCTTGCCGGCTGTCAGCGAATCGAGTCCGAAGCCACCTGATCGTGGGTCGTGCTCCATCCGTTGCGATGCAACACCGCCGACAGCGCCAGTCGAGCGCGTGTGGCCGATCGTCCCGGAGTGTCGGGGCGGGGATGGCCCAGAGCGATCGTTGCCACCAGCCGCTCGTCGGAGGGAACCCCGAATCTGGTCTTCACCGCCGACTCGTGTTCGAACAGTCCGAACAGGCAGGCCCCGAGTCCGGCGTCGAGGGCCAACAACAGCAGGTTCTGAGCGACGGCACCGGCGTCCACCCACCAGTAGGGGACCGGCCAAGCGTCCTGGTCGACGCCGAGACCGGTCCGTTGTTTGTCCGACTCTCCGTAGCGATCGACGTACGCGCTCGGGCGGACCGTGATCACGACGAGGGCGGGGGCGTTGAGCAGCTCGCCCCAGCGAAAGGACGCTCGTCGGGCCGATGGAAGTGTCGTGTCCCAGTACCCGGCAACCGATGTCGGTTGGTCCAGGACCAGGAAGGAGGTGGCCTGGGTGTTGCCGGCCGACGGGGCTCGGCGGGCTCGTTCCAACAGGCGGTCGAGGAGTCCGGGCGCCAAGGGTTCGGTCGAGAAGGCTCGGACCATTCGTCGACCGTCGATGGCATGGGTGAGTTCCATGTCGGGCCTCAGGCGAGGTCGGAGGCCGGCCACGCCAGCTCGCCGCTCGCCATCATCACAATGTCGGCCAGGGAGTATCCCTCGAGAAGTCGGCGCATCTCTCCACCGACGTTCTGCCAGATCGACAGGAGGACACATTGGCCGTCGTGGTCGCAGGCGCCGTCGGTGTGGGGTGGGCCGAAGTCGCCGAGCGTGATCGGTCCGTCGACGGCTCGGATGATGGCGGCCAGGGTGATCTCCTGTGGGGGGCGGGCCAGCACGTAGCCGCCGCCGACGCCACGCTTGGAACGCACGAGCCCGGCCCCCTTGAGGGCCAGCAGGATCTGTTCGAGGTACGGCTGGGGCAGCCCGGTCCGTTCGGCGATGTCGCGAACCGTCGTCGGACCGGAATCCGAGCCGTGGAGCGCGAGCGACAGCAGCGCCCGGCTGGCGTAATCACCTCGAGTCGAAACCTTCACGAGTCGTCACCCTAGTTCGCTCGGCGGCCTATCATCGGTCTGTGCGGATTGCCGGGCCTGCGAGGAACGTGACGTCATGACCGAACTCGTGGTGCCGAACTACCCGCAGGGAACCATTGCCGACATCATTCCGAGCCTGCTCGGCCGCTCCGCCAAGGACCTCGGTGTCGAGGTCGGCAATCGGAAACAGACCGTGCTCCTGGTGCTGGATGGACTGGGCTGGGACCAGCTGATCGATCGCTGGGATGTCGCACCCGTGCTGCGGTCGATGACCGGAGGTGCGATCACCACGGTTGCCCCGTCGACGACGGCCACCGCACTGACGTCGCTGACGACGGGGCTCACGCCTGGTGAGCACGGAATGGTCGGCTATCGCATGTTGGTGGACGGCGAGGTCCTCAACACCCTGCGGTGGGGGACGGATGCTCGGCACGATGCCCGGGCCACCCTGCCGCCAGAACTGCTGCAACCCTTCGACCCGTTCCTGGGTACCTCGGTTGCCCTGGTGTCCAAGGCCGAGTTCCGCTCGTCAGGGTTCAGTCAGGCCCACTTGCGTGGTGCCCGCCTGACGGGCTACCGGACGCTCGGTGTCCTGGTGCACGAGGTTCGCCGGCTCCTGGTCGAGGGAGAATCCTTCGTCTACGCCTACTACGACGGCATCGACAAGGTGTCTCATGAGTACGGCCTGGGATCGGAGTTCGACGCCGAGGTGTCCTTCGTCGATCGACTGGTCGGAGACGTGCTGGCCAATCTTCCTTCCGGGGTTCAATTGCTGGTGACGGCCGATCATGGACAGGTCGATTGCCGAGACGGCCTCCGGCCCCTGGATGCCGAGCTGGACGGGTTGATCGATCTGTTGTCGGGCGAGGGTCGGTTCCGCTGGCTCCACGCCCGGTCGGGGGCGGCCGGTGAGCTCCTGGCTGCGGCCGACGAGTGTCACCGACACCACGCCTGGGTCCGTTCCATCGAACAGATCGTCGACGAAGGCTGGTTCGGCCGGTCCGTGCGCCCCGAGGTGCGCGATCGACTCGGCGATGTGGCATTGCTGCCGTTCGAACCGATTGCCTTCGACGACCCCGCCGACACCGGGCCCTTTCCGCTGGTCGGCCGACACGGTTCGCTCACCTCGGCCGAAATGTACGTACCCTTGCTGACGAGCATCGCCTCCTAGCGTCGTGTTGCCCAGCGCCCGGCCACGACCAGAGAGGTCGGCCAGAGATTTCCACCAGACGTGTCGACCAGAGAAAGAGACAACCGGATGACTGAACCCGAAGCACCCGACACCGTTGCAGGTCAGACTGCCGAGATCATCGATCCGGAAGTGGTCGGACCGGAGAACGAGACGGAGTCGATGCCGCCGGGGTCGATTTCTCAGCCGGCCAAGGTGATGCGGATCGGGTCCATGATCAAACAGTTGTTGGAAGAGGTGCATCACACCGAGCTGGACGAGGCGGGCAGGAACCGGTTGCGGGAGATCTACGACACCTCCGTGTCGGAGTTGGCCGACTCGCTGTCTCCCGACCTGAGTGAGGAACTCACCTCGTTGGCCATGCCGTTCTCCGAGACCGAGATTCCCTCGGAGTCCGAACTTCGTATCGCTCAGGCCCAGTTGGTCGGTTGGCTCGAGGGTCTGTTCCACGGCATTCAGGCAACACTTTTCGCCCAGCAGATGGCTGCCCAGCAGCAATTGGAGCAGATGAAGCACCAGGCGCTTCCGGCTGCGCCCGGTGGCGGCACTCCCGGCGTCTATCTCTGAGCGGTTGACGCGCGCTGATAGTGGCGAGTTTGCGCTGGCTGGGTCCGGCTGGAAAACTGGCGACCACAACCGGCGTGACGCGGACGCTTGCGGTAATTCTCGCTGACGATCAGGGGAGCTCGTCAGCGGTAGCCCCCGAGCGTCGTCATCCGTCGGTCCGACCAATGATCGCAAGCAAGAGGGGACACGACGGTGGCCATCGAGGTTGTCACGAAGGATTGCAGCGCACTGACTGACGCTGAACTTGGAGATATGGCCGATCTCAGTTCCCTGGGTGCGGAGTGGAGCGTCGGCCTGTTGTCCAAACAGGCCGCGGAGTGGGTGTTGGTCACCCAGGCGTTCGAGAAGGACAAGCTACGTGGTTTCGTGATGAGCACGCTGGAGCGCATCGGAGGGACACCGTCGCTCGTCATCGGCGTGGGGGCCGTGGCGCGACACCGTTCTCGCTCGTCGGTGTTGCGGGCGATCATGAATCATCAGTTCCACAAGACGTTGATGGCGTTCCCCGATGAGGACGTGGTGGTCGCCACCCGATTGGGGACGCCCAGCCCGTTCGACGCGTTGAAGGATCTCGAGAACGTGAGGCCCTGGCCGCAGGTGCGCCCCAACGGCGAGGAGCGGGCGTGGGGACGCCGGTTGGCGAAGCGGTACGACTGCGCCGAGTTCGACGACCGGTCGATGATCGCTCGCTCGACGGGCGACTACATCGTGTTCGACCACGAGTCGTTGAAGCCGCCGTCGGTGCCCGAGTTGTTCGATGCCGTCGACCCCGCCGAAGGTCAGCATCTGATCGGGTGGGGTTGGGCGATGGCAGAATTCCTCGAAAAATTCGAGCGACCTGACGCCTGACGTCCGCTCGGTGTTTGCCCTGTTGGGGTTGCCGTTTGGCGCAATCGGCCGCGATTTGGCGTCTGAAGTGGAGCGGTCACGGAGAGTAGTAGTTGGGGAGAAAGGTTGAAACCGCCATCGGCGGTCACCTAGGGTCCCCGATGGGTTAGGGGCAGGTTCGTAGCGGAGTCGTCACGCCCGGCATCATCAGAGTTCTCCCTCAAGTACTCAGAGGTTTTTCCTTCGTGGACGACATTTCCCGGACAACCACGGATCAGCACGGGTCCATCACGCCCCCGCGCCGAGCCTTGATGGCGAATGTGTCATCGTCAGGTGACGAAACCATGACATCGGCCACGATGGGCGTTCGTCGAGGGCGGCTGGTGGCTTTCGTCCTCGTGGCCCTGTTCGGCGTGTTGCCGCTGATCGGTCCGGCCGCGGCCGAGACGACCGAGGATGTGTTGGCCGCTCAGATTCTGGCCCAACTGAACACGGAGCGTGCTGCCCGGGGGGTTCCGAGCCTCCAGGTCGACAGCAATCTCGAGTCGCCGGCGCTGGCGTGGTCCCGTCGGATGGCTGACAGTGGTGGGCTGAATCATTCGACCGACGGCAGGGCCGAGATCATCGCCCGAGGCTGGTGGACGGGTCAGATCACCGAGGCATGGATGTATTCGCCGTCGCATCGGAACCTTATCGTCGATCCGAACCTCCGTTTCGCCGGGGTCGGGGTGGCGTGCGACGGGCAGGGACAGATGTGGGTCACCGTCCAGTTCCTTCGGCTCGACACATCGTTGGGCACCCTCAAGCAATCGAGCCAGTTGCCGGTCGTGACCAATGGCCAGGGTGGATCCGACTGCGGCGACTCACCGATGATCCAGCAGGTCCGACGCCTGTACGTGGCCTATTTCCAGCGAGAGAGCGACACCGACGGGCTGGCCTTCTGGGCCGGGCAACTCTCCGACGGTGCCCCCCTGGCAGAGGTGTCCGACGCCTTTGCCCAGTCGGGAGAGTTCCGGTCGTTGTACGGTTCGGTCCAGGATCGACGATTCGTCCAGCTCGTCTACCAGAACGTGATGGGTCGTGGTGCCGACAATGGCGGCCTCGACTACTGGACCGCTCAGCTGCGTGCCGGAATGACCCGGGGCGAGGTGATGGTCGGATTCAGCGAGAGCCGCGAATTCCGGAGTCGGACCGGCATCAACTGACAACTGCTCGCAACGGGCGGCGGACACCCGCTAGGGTCGTGCCAAATGACGTTCGTGTGATTTGGCGGAAAGGGTCTCAGTGGGGTCGTCGTTCACTCATCTGCATGTGCACACCGAGTTCTCGATGCTCGACGGCGCGTCGCGGCTTGACGACTTGGTGGCCAAGGCTGCCGCCGACGGGATGCCGGCCCTGGGCATCACCGACCACGGCAACATGTACGGCGTGCTCGACTTCTACCGGGCCTGCCGGGGCCAGGGCATCAATCCCGTCATCGGCTGTGAGCTGTACCAGGCCGAGGATTCGCGCCACGAGCGACCGTCTCGCCGGGGCAAGCTGGACGACTCCGGCGGCGATACCGAGGGGGGCAAGAAGCTCTATTACCACCTGATCGCTCTGGCCGAGAACGACACGGGCTACAAGAATCTGATCCAGATGTCGTCCCGTGCTTTCATGGAGGGCTACTTCTACAAGCCTCGGGTCGACTGGGACGTCCTGTCGGATCATGCCGAGGGCGTGATGGTCACCACGGCTTGTCTGGGCGGCCATGTCCTGCAGTCGTTGCTCAAGGGGGATGACGACGAGGCGCTTCGCAAGGCCGCTCGGCTCCAGGACATCTTCGGCCGGGACAACATGTTCATCGAGCTGCAGGACCATGGCATCCCGGCTCAGCTCGAGACCAATCCCAAGCTCATCCAGATCGCTCGGAAGCTCAACGCGCCGCTGATCGTCACCAACGACTCGCACTACACCGACCAGCATGGCCACGCGGCACACGATGCCCTGCTGTGCGTGCAGACCGGGTCGCTGATGAGCGATCCCGATCGCTTCAAGTTCCACGGGGATCAGCACTATCTCAAGACGGCACAGGAGATGCGGCATCAATGGGCCGAGCTTCCCGAAGCCTGCGACAACACGCTGTGGATCGCCGAGCGGGCCAACGTCGAGATCCAGTTCGGTAGTCCCCAGCTGCCCGATTTCCCGATTCCCCCCGGTTTCGAGAGCGCCGATGAGTACC
>CALACD010000529.1 GCA_937890445.1 uncultured Acidimicrobiia bacterium
TCGTCCCCACATTCACATGAGGCTTATTCCGATCAAACTTTGCTTTCGCCATGGGGCGTTTCTCTCTTTCGGGTAAATCAGCTTTGGGGGCTGGCTGGTGGTGTGGGGTTACTCGCCCCGGACTCGCTTGACGATTTCTTCTTGCACGTTTCCAGGCGTTGCCTGGTAGCTGTCGAACTGCATGGTGAAGCTTGCACGGCCCTGGGTCTTGGACCGAAGGTCATTCACGTAGCCGAACATCTCCGACAGCGGAACCTCGGCCGTCACCACCTTGTTGGTGCCGCGAGCTTCCATCTGTCCTACTCGACCCCGACGAGAGTTGAGATCGCCGATGACGTCGCCCATGTAGTCTTCGGGCGTAACGACCTCGACGGCCATGATCGGCTCGAGCAGGACCGGCTTCGCCTTGCGTGCAGCCTGCTTGAACGCCATGGTGCCGGCAATCTTGAACGCCATCTCCGAAGAGTCGACATCGTGGTACTTGCCATCCTGGAGCGTCACACGGACGTCGACGGTCGGAAAGCCGGCGAGCACCCCGGTCGTCATGGCGTCACGACACCCCGCATCGACCGAACCGATGTACTCCTTGGGGATACGCCCACCCGTGATCTTGTCGATGAATTCATAGCCACCACCGGGGCCGGTCGACTCGACGTCGATCGTGACCTCGGCGTACTGACCCGAACCGCCCGTCTGCTTCTTGTGCGTGTAGGTGTCACCAGCGACTGCGCCGCCGAGGGTCTCCCGGTAGGCCACCTGAGGCTTACCGACGGTGGCGTCGACACGGAACTCCCGCATCATGCGATCGACCAACACCTCGAGATGCAATTCACCCATGCCGGCGATGATGGTCTGTCCCGTCTCCTCGTCGGTACGAACGACGAACGTCGGGTCCTCTTCAGCGAGGGCCATGAGGGCCTTGGCCAGCTTGTCCTGGTCAGCTTTGGTCTTGGGCTCCACCGCCACATCGATGACGGGATCCGGGAAGTCCAGATTCTCCAACACGATCGCATTCGACTGGTCGGTGAGGGTGTCGCCGGTGCGGACATTCTTGATGCCGACGGCGGCCATGATGTCACCGGTCATGGCAACATCGCGATCTTCCTGCTTGTTGGCGTGCATCTCGAGCAAGCGCCCGAGTCGCTCCCGGCTACCGGTGCGAGTGTTCAGCACCTGGCCGCCCTTTTCGATCTGACCGGAATAGACACGGAAGTACGTGAGCTTGCCGACATTGGGAGCGGTCATGATCTTGAATGCGAGCGCAGCGAACGGCTCCTCGTCCGCAGGCTTACGCTCGGCATCGGCGCCACCCTTGAGCATGGTTCCGTGCACGGGCGGAAGGTCGAGGGGGGAGGGCAGATAGTCGACAACGGCGTCCAACATGGGCTGCACGCCCTTGTTCTTGAAGGCAGAACCACACAGGATGGGGACCAACTCGTTGTTGATGCAGGCAGCTCGCAGACCGGCCTTGATCTGTTCGGGGCTGAGCTCCTCGGTCTCGAGGTACTGGTCCATCAACTCGTCGTTGGTCCCGGCGACGGCCTCGATGAGCAACGCCCGATACTCCTCCGCCTTGTCGGCGTACTCGGCGGGGATGTCGACTTCGTCCCAGGTCGCACCGAGGTCCTCGGAATTCCAGATCAGGGCCTTCATCTTGACGAGATCGATCAATCCGGCGAAGTCCGACTCGGTCCCGATCGGCAGCTGCAGAATGGCAATGTCGGTGGTGAGACGATCCTTGATGGTGTCGACGACAAAGTAGAAATCGGCGCCCATCCGGTCCAGTTTGTTGATGAAGCACATGCGGGGAACCCCGTACTTGTCGGCTTGTCGCCACACCGTCTCGGTCTGTGGCTCGACGCCAGCCACGCCATCGAACACTGCGACAGCACCGTCGAGCACTCGCAACGACCGCTCGACCTCGACCGTGAAGTCGACGTGCCCGGGGGTGTCGATGATGTTGATGCGATGATCGTTCCAAAAGCAGGTGGTGGCAGCCGAGGTGATGGTGATTCCCCGTTCCTGCTCCTGCTCCATCCAGTCCATGGTCGCGCCGCCATCGTGGACTTCACCGATCTTGTAGTTCTTGCCGGTGTAGTAGAGAACGCGTTCGGTGGTTGTGGTCTTGCCGGCATCGATGTGGGCCATGATGCCGATGTTTCGATAGCGGTTGAGTGGTGTGGGTCGCGCTGACATGCTGAGCCTCGAGGAGTTGCGATTACTGGGGGGTGAGACCGGGTTCGGCCCCCGTCGGGGCCGCCCAGTACGACGAGTGGAAGTTGAGAGACGTCGGGATCGGTCCGACTCGTCAAGTCTGATCGACCGACCCGGCGAAAGGGTGGAGGCATGAACGTCGGCGACGGACGGTGTCGCGGACGTCCTGGCCTACCAGCGGTAGTGAGCGAAAGCCTTGTTCGACTCGGCCATCTTGTGGAGATCTTCTCTTCGCTTGGCCGATGCTCCGATGCCATTCGATGCATCGAGGATCTCGTTGGCAAGGCGTTCCGCCATGCTGCGTTCACGACGATCGCGTGAGTAGTTCACGACCCATCGGACGGCCAGGGTCGTCGCTCGACGAGGGCGCACCTCGACCGGGACCTGATAGGTGGCGCCACCGACCCGACGTGAACGAACCTCGAGCTGCGGCTTCACGTTGTCGATGGCTCGCTTCAGAGTGGCCACCGGGTCTCCGCCCGTCTTCTCGGCCACGATGTCGAGCGCTCCATAGACGATGCGCTCGGCGGTGTTCTTCTTGCCGTCCAGCAAGACCTTGTTGACGATTTGGGTGACCAACACCGATCCATGGACCGGGTCCGGCACGAGTTCACGACGGGGAGCTGCACCTTTGCGAGGCATCGTCAGCCTTCTTTCTTGACGCCGTAGCGACTACGGGCCTGCTTGCGATCTCGGACTCCAGCGGTGTCGAGCGTTCCACGGACCACCTTGTAGCGGACACCGGGAAGGTCCTTCACACGGCCACCACGCACGAGGACGATGGAGTGCTCCTGGAGATTGTGGCCCTCACCCGGGATGTAGGCCGTGACTTCGATGCCACTGGTGAGTCGAACACGGGCGACCTTACGCAGCGCCGAGTTGGGCTTCTTCGGTGTGGCGGTATAGACACGGGTGCAGACACCCCGCCGCTGGGGGGAGCCAACGAGCGCTGGCGTCTTGCCCTTGTTCGCCTTGGACTGACGGCCCTTGCGGACCAGTTGATTGATGGTGGGCACAGCTGACCTCGGTTGGTCCGAGGAGCGACCTCGGACGGGTTCGGTTGAATCGTCGAATGAGATGTTGCGTTCTGGCGTCGTGCATCGGTGCTCGAGCCGTACGACCAGCGATCCGTGTCGAAAGAACCGGATCGAGGGCGCCGTTCGGGCATGCGGGCATGACCGGCCGAAGGGCCGACTTCCAAGGCTACGGCTGTCGCCGGGCTTTCCCTACCTGGAGCCTCGGGCCTCAGTCGAGGCTCATCATCACTGGCATGATGATCACGACCACCAGGGTAAGCGGTATGCCCAGCCGCAGGTAGTCGGCAAAGTGGTACCTACCTGGACCGTACACCATCGTGTTGGTCTGGTAGCCGATGGGTGTGAGAAACGATGCCGACGCGGCCAACGTCGCTCCCAGGGCGAACAATCGCACGTCTCCCCCGGACTGTTCCGCAGCCCGTACCGCCATCGGCACCACCAGGGCAACCGCAGCAGCATTGCTGACCAGCTCGGTCAGCAACAACGACGCAATCACGATCCCCAGCGCACTGCCCCACAGGCCGAACTGGCCAAAGCTCGAGAGCAACACGTCGGCCAGCCGGGACGGAATGCCGATCGACTCCGCGCCGGCACCGATGCCGATTGCTGCCGCGATCAACAGCACGACATTCAGATCGACGCTGTCGCGCGCCTGACGTGGCGTCAGCACTCCGGCCAACACCATGGCCACGGCGCCGAGAACTGCCGCCTTGAGGACCGACACCAACCCGATCAGGGGTAGTCCCGCCACCCCTGCCAGGATCAGCAGTGAGAGAGGCGCCATCCACGTCAGCGCGGGTGGAGCCTCGGAACGGCCTCGGATGAGCAGAAAGTCGCTGCGATCCTTCCAACGATCGCGGAACCCACTGTCAGCGACCACCAAGAGGGCATCGCCGACACGCACACGGGCGTCACCGAGACGGCCGTCGACGGGTGAACCTGATCGGTGCAGGGCAACGACAGCAGCCTGGTAGCGGCTGCGAAAGCCCGCCTCTTTGATGGTCTGGCCGACGAGCGAGGAACCTGGGCCGACCACGACCTCGAACCAGCCATGGGCACCATCGAGGGCATCGATGTGGTGATTCTCCTCGAACACCAGTCCGGGTGTTCGCTGAAGCTCCACCACCCGATCGACCTGCCCGGCGAAACTCAGCAGATCACCACCTCGCAGTTCGTGAGCGGGCGGAACCGGTGCCAACAGTTCGCCCTCGCGTTCGACGCCTACGAGGTACATGCCCGGGAGGTCTCGCAGACCGGCGTCTGCCACCGAACGATCGATGAGGGGTCCGTTGGCAACGACCCGGAACGACACGGTATAGGGTCGTTCGACCTCGTTGTCGACGCCGGCACCGCGGTCGGGAAGGACGCGAGGTCCCAGGACGAAGATGACGACCAATCCGACGATGGTCACCGGCAACGCCACCCGAAGAGGCTCCACCATACCGATCGGGTCGTAGCCGAGTGATGTCAACACGCCGGAGCCGACCAGATTCGTCGAGGTTCCGATCAAGGTCAGCATTCCACCGAGGAGGGTGGCATAGGAAAGCGGAATGAGAACCCTGGACGGTCGAATGCGCTGCCGCTCCGCCCACGAGGTCAAGGGCGAGATGAGCATCGCGACGATGGGTGTGTTGGCCACGACGGCCGAAACCGCAGCTGCTGCGAGCAAGAGGCGGTTCAGGGCCGACCCGCTGGGTCGGTCGAGAATCCTGCGAATGGGTCGATCGAGTGCACCGGCGCGATCGACCCCGGCGGCCACGACGTAGAGGCAGGCGATGGTGGCGGGTGCTGGGCCCGCAAAGCCGACCAGCAACTGAGTGGAGTCGATCAGCCCGAGCAGGAACAGCGCTCCGAGCGCACCGACTACTCCCATGGTGGGCGACACCCGACGCAACGCCAGAAGCGCGACCATGACCGCTAACACCAACGCAAAGATCAGCTGGTCAAACCACACATCGGTCCAATCGGCCGGACTCGATCACTTCTGAGGCTCGTCTACGGCGGGCAAGGCGCCGGCCCGCACCCCCCGAGCAAGGACCGCCAGGAGGGCGCGGTGTCCCGGGGTCACGAGGTCGAAAGGTCGGACCCGGCCAGCAGCCTGGCCAACTGTTCGAGCGATCGGTACGTGTTCCCCGAAACGAACGTGTCGACATGGGGAAGGGCGGCAGCCATACCGGCAGCCAGCGGGGCGTACCCCGGAGACGCCTTCAGTGGGTTCACCCAGATCAGTCGATGAGTGACTCGGTGGAGGCGCTCCATCTGCTCGCCGAGCTCGGCGGCCTCGCCTCGGTCCCAACCGTCGGAGAGGATGACGACGACGCCGCCACGGCCAAAGCCACGGACTCCCCACTCGTCATTGAATTGCCGCAGGGCTTCACCGAGTCGAGTACCACCGGCCCAATCCTGAACTTCCGGGGTGGCCGAAGCCAGTGCGGCATCGGGATCACGGTTGTTCAGCTGCCGAGTGATCCGAGTCAGTCGGGTACCTATCGTGAAAACCTCCACTCGGCCCCGAGCCACGACGGCAGCATGGACGAACCGGATGAGTGCACGGGCATAGCTCTCCATCGACCCCGACACATCGAGAATCAAGACCAGACGACGAGGACGAGTGGCGGGTCCGGTGTAGGCCCGACGTATCGGTTCGCCCTGATGGCGAAGTGCCAGCCGAACGGTTCGACCGAGGTCAGGACGCCGACCTCGTCGCTTGGCCGGGACCTGCCGGCGGCTGATTCGACGGAAGGTCGTGAACTTCAGATGGGACATCATCTTGGTCAACTCGGCCAGTTCCTCGTCGCTGCAGTCGCCGAAGTCCTTGTTGGTCAAGATCTCGACGGGGCTGAATCTGACCGTCTCGATGTCCCCCGACGGCTCGTCCGGCTCATCGGCGCCCGCCGGAGAGGGTTCCTCGTCCTCACTGTCGAGCAAGATCGTGATCGGCGGGGCGGGCGAGGTCTCCTCGATGAGTCCGTCCAACGACCGTTGCTCGAAATAGACCCGGAAGGCGTTGTCATAGATCGGGATGTCTTCGGAATGATGCAACAACGTGGCGCGACCGGCCCAGTAGACAGAATCGCGTCGCTCGATTCCGACCTGATCGAGCGCTTCAGCGAAGCTGATGGTCGAGCTGGCCGGAACCGCCAGACCTGCGGCCCGTAGCAATCGTACGAAGCCGACGGCCAGCGCCTCGCCGTCACGCAACGCCGTACCCACCCCGAGGGGCTCGGTCACGAACCACTCCGGAGAACAGCGTCGCGCACCAGGTCGGGCAATCCTCGCTGGATCACCTTCTGTTGGTCCTCTCGGTACTTGAGCACCGTACCGAGTGTCTCCCTCACCGAAACATCATCGAGCTCCACCTTCCCGAGAGCGGCCAGCGACCGGGCCCAGTCGATCGTCTCGGCCACACCGGGAGGCTTGTACAGACCGAACTCCCTCATGGCTTCGGTCGCCGCTGCGACCTGGCGGACCAACGTGTCACCGACACCAGGCGCTCGCAGTCGCACGATCTGAACCTCGCGGTCGAAGTCGGGGTGCTCGACCCCGTGGTAGAGGGCCCGACGCTTCAACGCGTCATGCACATCCCGGGTTCGATTCGAGGTCAGGATGACGATGGGCGGCGACACCGCAGTGATGGTGCCGAGCTCGGGAATCGTCACCGAGAAATCCGACAGGGCCTCCAGCAGGAACGCCTCGAACTCGTCATCGGCCCGATCGATCTCGTCGATGAGCAGCACCGGCGGGACCTCGTCTCGCGAGCCAAGGGCCTGGAGCAGGGGGCGTTCGACAAGGAATCGTTCGGTGTAG
>CALACD010000530.1 GCA_937890445.1 uncultured Acidimicrobiia bacterium
AGAATTGCAGGGTTCAGAATTGCAGGGTTCAGAATTGCAGGGTTCAGAATTGCAGAGTTCTGGTTCGCAGAGCTCGATCTGCGGAAGGCCGACTCAGCTGAAGGATTGGCCGCATCCACAGGAGCGAGACGCATTTGGGTTGTCGATGGCGAACCCCGCTTGCTGCAGACCGTCCTTGTAATCGAGTGTCGCTCCCTGCAGGAGTTGGGCACTGCTTGGGTCGACGATCACCCGGACGCCTTCTCCGAAGCTCGACGCCAAATCGTCCTCGGCAACCTCGCTGTCGAAGAACATCTCGTAACTGAATCCGCTGCATCCACCGGGACGAACGGCGACTCGGAGCGCCAACGACTCGTCGCCCTCCTGGGTGAGCAGTTCCTTCACCTTGACCGAAGCTGAGTCTGTGAGAGTGATCATGTCGGACCTCCTGGCCTTCGTACGACGTGGCTGTAGCGTACCGTTCGAGCCGATCATGAACCACATCGGTCCGAGCGGCGCTGGTCGTAGAGAACGAACTTTCACCCTCACTTGTTCCACGATCTTTGTCGACAACGTCATTCGTCCGGTCCGGCTGGTGATGGGCCAAGCCAGAGTTGTTCGAACCTCCATCCCGCAGTGCCCTCGTCGCGGTGGTGGGACCGGATCGCCCTCCGGTCCCACCACCGCGATGTGCGCTGGCTCGAGCGATGGACCGCGCCGCAGAGTGTTGGGCAAACAAGACACCGGCCAATCGCTCGGAATGCCTCGACAACCACTGGGCTGGCGAGGTTCTCGGTCGGGATCGGGGAGGGAATCCGGTCCCGACCGAGACTCGTGTGAGGAGGAAGCCAGGTCGCCCGACCGGCCTCTCCCCACTGTCTGTTCGAACTTGCTGCAGAGTCCGGACAGACGCCGAGCCGTCAGTTCTCGTTGGAGAACTTCTTGTAGACGGCCGGCCAGAAATGATCTCGAGCGGCCCAGATGCCTCCGACACCGAACTTGATCACCATGATCAGACCAAGCGAGCCGACGAGAGCAGTGAACAAGGTGTCGACGATGTCGGCTGCGAAGTCGATCTGATCGATGGCAGCGAATCCGCCGATCACCCAAACGGCTCCTGTCGCCAGCATGGCCAGGGTTCCCCCGTAGGACAGCTCGGCGAGCAGGGGACGCAGAATGTTGCCGACGGCGTTGGCAACCAGACCGGTGATGATCACGATGGCAATGGCCACGATCAGCTTCGGGATCCAAGCGATGAGACCATCGAGAGCGGCAGAGATGTCGTTCTCGCCGAAGGCGCTGAGGGCCAACTTGAGGACCAGCAGAACGATCAAGTAGTACACGATCTGGGCGATGAATCGACCGGAGTCGGCAAATCCTGCCCGCTCCAAGGGTCCACCGACGCCCGCCTTGTCGAGGTACTCATCGAAACGGATCTTTCGGAGCAGCGTTGCCACCAGTCGTCGGAGCCATTTCGCCACGAAGACACCCACCGCGAGAACCAGTACGAAACCAACGAGCTTCGGCACGAAAGCTGCCAGGTCTCTCGCGGTATCCGTGAACACCCCATCGAAGTCGATATCCATCCGTTGCTCCTCTGTGTGTCGGTTCGCCTCTGAGCGTCGTTCGCCCAATACCGACGCTGCCGGCGGAAAAAGGTCGCGAGCGAATCGAAGAAGCGGCTTGTCGGTGCTGCTACCCGACAAAGCGGGAACAATCCCGCGACTTGCCTAACCTGGCATTCGTCCATGAATCTGATGCGGTTCCTCTCACGTCGCCAGTCCTTCCCCGTGCTCTGGGTGGTGCGACCAGGCGCGGGCGGGTCGCTGTCGAAACGGAACTCACCGACCAACGCGGCCGCTGGTGGAGATCCCGACGACCTCCGACGACTCGTCGAGGATCATGCCGACGCCATCTATCGTCTGGCGCTGTCGATCGTACGAGACGCAGCGCTGGCAGAGGATGTCGTCCAGGACACCATGTTGAAGGCATGGCTGGCCCTACCCAGCTTTCGAGGAGACTCATCGCTTCGCAGCTGGATCATGCGTATCGCCCACAACACGGCGATCTCGACCCTCCGGACTCGTCGAGCCCTGGTCATGGATCCTCACGACCTGCCCGAGCGACTCACGGTTCCCGAGCGATCCGTGGAGCGTCGAGTCGAGAGCGACGTCGTGATGTCGGAGTTCGTGAGTGCGCTGGACCATCTCGATGAACTCTCCAGGAGCATCGTGGTGCTCCGAGAGCTCGAAGGCATGGCGTACGACGAGATCGCCCGCGTGCTCGACATTCCGCTCCCCACGGTCAAGACCCGTCTCCTGCGAGCTCGGAGACGGCTGGGATCTGCCCTCGAGGAGTGGGCATGATCGGCCATCCGTCCAGGCGGAAACTCTCCGAGTGGCTGGAGGGAGCTCGCGATTCCGAGCTCGATGGCCACCTCCGCTCCTGCGAGCGTTGCGCTGCTGCTCTCGAGGACTTGGAGACGGATGCGCCAGTCCTGGCACTGGGTGATGTCCTGGCTCTCGTACTCGCTCCGCCGGCCGACCTGGTAGAAAGGGTCGAAGGGGGCGTGGCCGCACGCCTCAGCTCTCGGCAGGTCTACGGTGTGCTGTCGGACTTGTTCGGCGCAGGCTTCGAGACCTCCCGACTGCTGTTAACCGAGGAGCACTCAGATGACTCTTGAAAGCACACGGCCGCAGTGACGACAACCGATTGGATCATCGTCGTCGGCGGAATCGTGGGCGGCTTCGCGGTCGGCATCCTGCTGTCACGCCTGGCTCATTCGATCCTGGCGGCTCCGGGCCGCCCGAAACCATTGAGGGAAGCCGCGAAACCGTTGTCGAGCCTCGTGTTCTGGGCTGGTGTGATCACCGGTCTGATGATTGCATTGGGTGTCCTGCAACCCGAGGCGTTGGAGGAGATCCCCCGAGACCTGATCGCCTTCCTCCCCCGGATCTTGTCGGCCGCCATCATCGTGATCGGCGCCAACGTCTTGTAGTCGTTCGTCCTGACCGCACTCGGAACTGCGCTGTCCCGGGCATCGACCGCAGTGCAGCGGCAGGTCACCATGTTGGTCAAGACCATCATCGTGGGCATGGCCGCGCTCCTGGCGGTGGCTCAGTTGGGCATCGACACGACCGTCGTGAACCTGGCGGTGGCCGCCGTCCTCTTCGGTGCCGCAGCCAGCTTCGCCCTCCTCGTCGGGCTCGGCGGCCGCGAGGTGGCGACCGAGGTCGCGTCCACTCGAGCGCTGCGTCGACTGGTCAACATCGGCGACTCCATCGAGGTCGACGACGTGTCGGGGCGCATCGTGGCCGTACATCCGACGGCCGTCGAGATCACCACCGAGGAGGGCACGACGCTGCTGGTTCCCTCCAGCAAGGTCACGACCGGAACGGTCATCATTCGTCGGGCCTGAACGCCCGACCACCGCCGCGAACCCGGTCGCCAGGGGGAGAGGCATCCGCCCAGTCCGGCATCTTGGAGACCCAGCTCTTAGAGACCCGAGCCGTCCCAGAGACCCAGCCGTCCCAGAGACCCAGCTCTTAGAGACCCAGCATTGCCTTGGCATCTTCGATGTATTGGCCATGCCCCGGGGCCAGGGTCCTCAGTCGGTAACTCTTGACCTTTGCCGGTAGATCGTCGGGGATGCTGTCGTCGAGGTGATCCCCGATCAGCATGCATCGCTCCTGCTCCAGCACGAATATGTGTTTCGCATCGTCGGGGCTACCGATCGTGAGAGCGATGATGCGGAATTCGGTGGCGTCGATCTTGTAGCCGTCCCCGAGGACCTCGTCGGCCCCATCGAATCCGGCCGGCGCCACCAGCTTGGCACCCGTCATCTCCTTCAGCTTGCGGGCTCCGGCTGCGTAGTAGTCGGAGGTGTCCGACACCACGATCCACCGAATCCGATCTCCACCGCACCCGCACAGGACATCGAGATGACCATCATCGATGGGTCCCGGATCAACGATCACGATCTCGTCGATCCCCACCAGGTAGGTGTTGAGACCTGGTTCGCCGTCGTCGCCGGATCGGGCGATGCGTCGAAGCAAGGGGCTCAGCGCTCGCGCAACCCCTGGCGTGATTGGCGGCGGCGGTGTCGGTTCTTCGACGGTCATCAGGTGATCTCCTGCAAGGTCAGCTCAGCTCGGGCCGGGCTGAAGTTGGGGGCTCTGGACAAGGGTGATCGTTCGGCGGATCGGCCGAACCAACGGTGTCGACGTCGATGACGTCGCCGCCCCGACTGTTCCGAGGAACGAAATGCTCGAATCCGACGATCCGGGGGAACCGGGCGACGACCAGAGGCCGAACCCCGGCACGAATCGGGGGCACGAACAGCAGCGCTCCCAGGAAGGCCGTAGCGAACCCGGGAACAGCCAACAAGAGTGAGCCCAGCACCACCAGGGACCGATCGGCCAGACCATCACGGTTCACGCCGCCACGCTTGGCTGCGTCATCTGGTTCACCGAAGACCAACCCGCTGGAGGCCTGATCCAGAGCGGACCGCAACAGTCCGGCCCCGCTGGATCGCAGCAGGAAGAACCCCAGAATGGTGAGGGCGACGACGACAAGAGCCGTCGCCAGCGCTCCGATCAGGCTTGCGACCTGCGTCAGAAGCACCAGTTCGAGCACGAAGGTCAGGAAGATCACGACCGCAACCGGTGAGAACATGAACTCCCATTCTACCAATGAACGGCTTTGTCCAGACCTTGGGCCTGTCACGGTCGGGGCGTATCCTCGCTGATGTGGCTCACCCTCCGGTCGACAACCCCTCGCGACCACCCTCGGTCGATCGTCTCGCCCGGTCGCTGACCGGAACGGGTCTTCCCCACCCGCTCCTGGTGCAGATCGCCCGCCGAGCCATTGCCGAAGGTGACCCCGGATCGGCACCAGAGCTGGCTCGGAGGCGAGCCCGGCAGATGCTGGTTCCCGTGATCAATGCCACCGGTGTCCTGCTGCACACCAACCTGGGACGGGCCCCGATCGCACACCACCAGGAGGCGACCTACGCAAACCTCGAGCTCGACCTGTCGAATGGCAAGCGAGGCAGTCGCCAGGAAGCCGTCGGGACCCTGGTGGCTACCGCCGTCGGAGCTGACGACGCGATCATCGTGAACAACTGCGCCGCCGCCGTGTTGTTGATCCTGGCTGCGCTGGGCCGAGACCGATGCGTCGCCGTGAGCCGCGGGGAACTGGTCGAGATCGGTGGCGGGTTCCGGGTTCCCGACGTCATGACGCAGTCGGGAGCCACCTTGGTCGAGGTCGGCACCACCAACCGCACCCGACTGGCCGATTTCCAGCGAGCAGCCGCCGATCACGACCTGGCCCTGGCCATGCACATTCACCAGTCGAACTATCGAATCGTGGGCTTCACCGAATCGGTGTCCATCGCCGATCTGTCGTCACTCGACGTACCCGTGGTTGCCGACATCGGATCGGGACTGCTGGATGCATCTTGCCCCTGGCTCGACGGACCGCCACCGGACTGGCTGCGGGACGAACCCGCGGCCCGCCAAACCCTCGAGGCCGGTGCCGCGCTCGTCTGCTTCAGCGGCGACAAGCTGTTGGGAGGCCCCCAAGCCGGCATCATCGCGGGCCGAGCCGACCTGGTCCGGACCTGCGCACGCCATCCCTTGGCCCGAGCCCTCCGTCCCGGCGGACTGGTGCTGAGCGCATTGCAGGCAACCCTCGAGGCCTACCTGCGGCGCGATGGTGACGCCATCCCGTTCTGGCGGATGGCAGCCCGGTCCACAGGCGAGCTACGCGATCGAGCCGACGACCTTGCTCGACGAACCGACCACGAGGTCACGGTGATCGACACTCGCGCCGTGCCGGGCGGAGGCACCCTGCCCGATGTGAGCTTTCCCAGCATCGGCGTACGCCTCGTCGGCGACCACGTCGAGGCGCTGCGCGAACATGGCCGGCCGATCATTGCCCGGATCGAGAATCAGCACACCGTGCTCGATCTCCGCACCATCGATCCCGACGATGATGAGATCGTGGTCGAAGCTCTGGATGGCCTGACCACATCGACGAGCTCCCCGTGACCGTCATTGCGACGGCCGGCCACGTCGACCACGGGAAGTCCACGCTGGTGCTCGCTCTCACCGGTACCGATCCTGACCGGCTCCAAGAGGAGAAGGCTCGAGGCCTCACCATCGATCTGGGTTTTGCCGCCGCGTCCCTACCGTCGGGCCGTGAGCTGTCGCTCATCGATGTGCCCGGACACATCCGCTTCCTGCGCAACATGCTGGCCGGCGTCGGCGCTGTCCAGGGATGTTTGTTCGTCGTTGCGGCGACCGAAGGGTGGAAACCGCAGTCGGAAGAGCACCTGCGCATTCTCGATTTCCTGGGAATCGAACACGGTGTCGTCGCTCTGACCAAGGTGGATCAGGTCGATGACGAACTTCTCGAGCTCGCGCTCCTCGATCTCGAGGAACACGTCGAGGGCACGTTTCTGGAGCAGGCCGAGGTCGTCCCGGTGTCCGCGCCATCGAACCTCGGCATTCCGGAGCTTCGACAATCGCTCGATCGTCTGGTCGATCTCCTCGGACCACCGATCGATGTCGGCCGGCCTCGACTCTGGGTCGACCGATCATTCGCCCCGGCGGGAGCCGGGACCGTCGTGACCGGCACCATCACCGGTGGCACCCTGAGGACCGGCGACGAACTCCGGGTCGCCCCCTCGGGCCAGACCGTGCGGGTGCGCGGTCTGCAGAGTCACCATCGACACGTCGACGAGGTCGGCCCGGGCAATCGGGTGGCCGTCAACCTCACCGGGGTCGCGCACGGCGATATCGGCCGTGGCCAGGTCCTCGTCCGGCACGGGGACTGGCACCACAGCACCATGATCGACGCCGAGCTGACCGTGCTCACGAGCCTCGGTCACGAAGTGAGTCGCCGCGGCGCGTATGCCGCCTACCTCGGATCCGGTGAGTTCCCGGCCAAGGTCAGGGTCTTGGGCGACGAGCGAATGCAGCCGGGCACAACCGGCCCCGTGCGCCTCTACCTGCGTTCTGCGGTTCCCGTGTTACCCGGTGACCGATTCATCCTCCGAGAGAGCGGGCGAGACGAGACG
>CALACD010000531.1 GCA_937890445.1 uncultured Acidimicrobiia bacterium
GCGAGCGTGGAGGTGGTGCCGCCCGAGCACGTCGTGGCTCAATTGGTGGCAGCGCTCGAATCGGGCAAGCACGTGATCTTGACCGGCCCTCCCGGGACCGGCAAGACGACGTTGGCGTACCTGGCATCGGAGGCGGCTCAACAGGCCATGCTGTGCACCGGTTATCTCCCGACCACGGCTTCGTCGGAATGGACCACCTACGAGACGATCGGCGGCTTCCAGCCCACGGGGGACGGCCTGATCTTTCGTCCCGGCCTGTTCGTCGATGCCATCTCCAGCGGGGCCTGGCTGGTGATCGACGAGCTCAACCGAGCCAACTTCGATCGCGCCTTCGGGCCGTTCTTCACCGTGCTGGCCGGTTCGCCGGTGGTCTTGCCCTACAAGCGGGCCGGGCAGAGCCGGCCGCTGGCCATCGTGCCTCAGTCCAGCGAGGCACCACCCCACACCGACGTCATCCGGGTCCCGGCATCGTGGCGGATCATCGCCACCATGAACGTCCTGGACAAGAACATGTTGTTCGACATGTCCTACGCCCTGATGCGTCGCTTCACCTTCATCGAACTGGGCTGTCCTCCCGAGACCGTCTACGAGGATCTGTTGCGAGGGCCGGCCTTCATCGTGCGCGAGTTCCTCCCGCTCCGGCGGATCAAGGATCTCGGACCAGCCATCTTCATCGACGCCGGTACCTACGTCGGTCGTCGAGCACGGGATGGGATCTCGAAGTCCAGAGCGCTCTATGAGGTGTTCTACGCCTATTTCCTTCCCCAGTTCGAAGGTATGTCCGACGAGCAGGCAGCGCTTCTCTTCGAGGTGGTCGGCCCACTCTTCGATGCCGACGAAAGATCCGAAGCCCGGCGGGCCATCACCTCGGTCCTCGGGGTCGACCTCTTCGTGTGATGACGGGGTTCGCTTCCCATCCGGCGTTGCCGGATGCGACCGCTGGGCTGCTTGCGCGGTTTGCCATCGACACCGAGCCGGAGTCGGCGCTGCGGGCTCTGAGCGGCCTCGACGGTCGAGCCGTCCGTCACCTCCTGGCGGAGCGGCTCCTTCTCTCGGAAGAATCGGCGGCATTCCTCGACGCCGTGCCTGCGATGTTGCGGATGGCGGCCAGTGAGCAGGTCAACAGCACCCGTCGAACCCATGGCGAGGTACGAGGTCAGGTCGTGTGGAACGAGACCCTGGTGGCCCGAGCCGCCGCCGGCTTCCCCGCCGATCTCTTCGTGTGCTCGATTCCCGAGCGAAGCTTCGACCTGGCCGAGAATCGACTGGTGAAGTCTTGTCTGGGCGAGCTCGGCCGGGCAGAACGGCACCTGGCGTTCTGGGGGCCGGCTGCGTACGCCGGCCCGAGACGTCAGGAGGCGGCGCAACGGGGGTCCCTGGCCCGCAGCCTCGAAGGGCACCGGGTGCTGAGCAACGTCGACGGGTCGGGCAGTGCGAATCGAGCCCGAGTTCTCTCCCAGGTCCGACGGAGCAAGAAGGTGGCCCGCTATCAGCCGGCGCTGGTCATGGCCCACTACGACCGGGTCGCCTTGGCCGCCAACCTCGCGTCCGTTCTCGACAGGCGGACCCGCTATCAGCACGAGGTGCTCGACACCGTGTTGTCGGTCGTGGAATCCACGGGCGTGTCGACAGAACTGCGAGTCGTCGAATCCGAGCTCGTGTCCTCCCTGGTCTGCTACCGGCATCCGGGACGACGTGGTGAGGTGGGTGCGAGCGGAATCCGGTTCGAGTCCTTGTTGATCGACGTTCCCGACTTCCCCGGCTTGGACGCGAATCGGGCCCGACGTCTTCTGGGTCGCCGAGCGGGCTCCCTCGAGCCGGTCCTGGTGGGTGGGCCCCGCGATCTTCCGGCGTTGCGGGAGCGGCTGCTGGCGGCATTGAGAACTTCCTCCGACAGCCCCCGACGGGAAACAGTCCGGACGGAAACTGCCACTTCGGTCACAGATTGAGGCATGCTCAGACGGTGCACCCCCGATTGAGAGCCGCGCTGCCCGAAGGAAAGAGTTCTCGGGTGCTGGCGGCCTCGGTCGCACTCGGCGTCGCGGTTGGCTTCGTACTCAGCGTCTTCGAGTACCTGACGTTGAACGTCGCTTTCGATCGTCTGGCCGAGCTCCCCTTGGGCGCTCGCGCCATCGCTCCCATGTTCGGTCTCGGTGCCACCGTACTGTTGCTCCGTTTCGTCGGTGGACCAGGGACGACGCCATCGACGTCGGACGAGTACGTCAACGCCTACCACGCCCGGAACCCCTCGCTTCCCTTTCGTCTGCTCCCCGTGCGGCTCCTGGCCGGTGTCACCACGATCGGGAGCGGTGGGGCCCTCGGACTGGAAGGTCCATCGATCTACACCGGTTCGACGCTGGGCCTCCACATCTATCAGCGTCTCGATCGGTGGTTGGGCAAGGGGGCGGCCAAGATGCTGCTGACAGCAGGCGCCGCAGCGGGTGTCGCCGCCATCTTCCAGACCCCGGCGACCGGCGTCGTCTTCGCGCTCGAGGCTCCCTACCGAGACGATCTGGCCCACCGGGCGTTGCTGCCGGCTCTGTTGGCCTCGGCCTCGAGCTACATCACGTTCATCTCGATGCCCTTCATCGACCCCAAGCCGCTGCTCGGATTGGTGGTGGCGCAGGGCGTCGGGGCCGGCGATCTGATCGCCGCCGTCGCCATTGGTATCGGAGCCGGAGTCGGAGGTCGAGCCTTCGCCCACCTGACGCGGCGAGCCAAGCTCATCTCCAAGGAGACGTCGCCGGTGGTGCTGGTCGTGGTCGGCGGTCTCCTGCTCGGTGCACTGGCCGTGGTGTCGGATCGTCTCTTCGGGGAACCGCTCACACTCGGGCCAGGAGTCGGCTCGGTCGAGTGGCTGACGTCGGATCGAAGCGTCCGTTTGGTTGCACTGCTCTTCGTCTTCCGGGCCATGGCGACCCTGGTGACAGTCGGTTCGAGTGGTGTCGGCGGACTGTTCATCCCGTTGGCGGTCCAAGGAGTCCTCCTGGGGCGACTGGTTGGCGTCTCCCTCGAACAGATCGGGATCAGCCCAGAGGGCGTTCGACTTCTTCCTTTCCTCGGGCTTGCGGCCTTCCTCGCTGCTGGCTACCGCACGCCTCTCGCAGCCGTCATGTTCGTCGCCGAGTCGACGTCAGGCAACGCGGTGGTCCCGGCCCTGATCGCTGCCGCGGTATCGCAGCTGGTTGCCGGCAAGCACTCCGTCACCGCGGGGCAACGAGTCGAACGTCTGGGCCACCTCGAAGAACGATTCACGCTGCCGGTGGCGGCCGCCCTCACGACGGACGTCTTGACCGTTCCCTCGGACGCAACAATCTCGGAGTTCGTCTGGATCCATGCGC
>CALACD010000532.1 GCA_937890445.1 uncultured Acidimicrobiia bacterium
CCGAGCAGGTCTTCTACGGCGGCGCACTCATCACCGCGGTCGTGTTGTCACAGCTGGCCACGCGGTCTCGGGCCAAGAACGCTCGATCGACGGCGTGAGCACTGCGCTCGTGCGAACTGCGCTCGTGCGAACTGCGCTCGTGCGAACAGCGCTCGTGCGAACAGCGCTCGTGCGAACTGCGCCCGGTCCACCTTCGACCCACGTCGACCGACCCACGTCGACCAACTTCCCCAAGACATTCTCAACCAACCAAACAGGAGAACCCGTGTCCCGATTTGCATCCCTACCGCGACTCATCAGCGTCGCCATGTGCTTCGCGCTCATCGCCGCAGCATGTGGCAGTTCTTCGGACGACGCTGCTGAGGACACTTCGACCGACGAGACCACGACCGAGGCAGCATCGACCGACGAAGCAGACGACGCAGCAGGAGAAACCGAGGAAGCAGGAGCAGACGCCGAAGAGTCCGAGTCCGAAGAGGCGCCGGCTTCCGATGGAGTTGCCGAGGCCATGGCGCTGGTGGCCGAGGCCAGCCTTCCCGTCACCTTCTCGGTTCCCGACAGCGTCGGCGAGGTGGATCTGGCTGCCCTCGAGGGCAAGAAGGTCGCCATCGTCAGCCTGGTGCAAGCCGTCCCCATCGTCCTGCAGTGGGAGGAGGAGATGAACGCTGCGTTCGAGGGCAGCGGCATCGAGGTCACCTCCTTCGACGGCAAGTTCGATCCCAACGAGTGGGGCCGAGGTATCGAGCAGGCCATCGCAGACCAGGCCGATCTGATCTTCCTGCTCGGCGTCCCGGCCATCGCGGTCGCACCGCAGATCGCCGATGCCGAAGCGGCCGGAATCCCGGTTCTCACCTCGCTGCAGGGCACCCCGGGCAAGACGACGGCCGATGTTCCCGGTCTGGTCGGCGACGTCGGCTTCGACTACCGAATCCCGGGCCGGATGCTCGGCCAGTGGTTCGTTGCCGACTCCGGAGGCACCGGCAACGCCCTGATCCTGTCGTCGGACGACAACACGTCGTCAACCGATGTGTGGGGCGCCATGGAAGAGGAGATCACCCGTCTCTGTCCCGACTGCACCTTCACCCGAGAGGACTCGACGGTTCCCGAGTGGGGTGACGGCACCTTGCAGCAGCGGACGAAGTCGCTGATGCAGGCCGACCCCACGATCACCCACATCCTGGCCGTGTACGACGGCATGACCCTGGCCATCGAGCCGGCCCTGGTCGAACTCGGGCTGGAGGAGACCGTTCGGGTCGCCGGATTCAACGGCACACCGGCCGTCATGGCCAACGTGCAGGCCGGCACTGCGGTGAAGATGGACGGCGGCAATCCCAACATGTGGTTCTCGGCCGGAGCCGTCGACGCCGTCTTCTCGGTGCTCCTCGGTGGCGAACCGGTGGAGGATTCGGGCGTTCCGTTCCGCATCTTCACCGAGGAGAACATCGGCGACCTCGACACCTCGGTCGAGGATCCGATGGACTGGTACGGCATCGATCCCCTGGCCGAGTACCGCACTCTCTGGGGCCTCGGGGGCTGATTCCGTGCTACTGGATAGCCCGACATCGGTGGCCGCCCTCCGACTGACCAACCTGTCCAAGACCTTCGGCTCGGCCAAGGCACTGGATGACGTGAGCCTCGTCCTAGAACGAGGAGAGGTTCACGGGTTGGTGGGTCGGAACGGGTCAGGAAAATCGACGCTCATCAAAGTGCTGTCGGGCTATCACGTCCCGGATCCAGGGGCTCGGCTCGAGATCGGCGGGGAGGACGTGCCTCTTCCGCTGGTCTCGGCCGAGGCCAGCCGGCACGGCCTGTCGTTCGTGCATCAGGACCTCGGTCTGTTGCCCGACATGACCGTGCTGGAGAACATTCGGATCGGCCGTTTCGCAACGGGCGCCGGGTACCGAATTCGGTGGTCGGACGAGCGGCGGCGGGTGACATCAGCGCTCGAGCGCTTCGGTGTCGGTGTTTCCCCCGATGCGTTGGTGGCCGAACTCCGGGAAGTCGACCGTGCACTGGTTGCCATCGTCCGAGGGCTTCTCGATCTGCAGGATCGCGAGCACGGCATTCT
>CALACD010000533.1 GCA_937890445.1 uncultured Acidimicrobiia bacterium
CGAGCCTGGATTGCCGATCTCGACGACGACGCCGCCAGCGTCATCGACCAGTCGTTCACGCTGGCAGGGGTTGCCGACGACAACCGGATCGACGAGATCCGCGGCCACCTGTGCCGATTGGCGGGATGGTCGGGCCTCGCCAAGTGGCGCACGGAGTGGGCCCACCCGGATGAGTCCCGTCCACCGCTGTCGCCCATCGACATCGTGGCCGTGCGCTCGCTGCTCGAGGCCAGTGTCATCGGCTCAGGCCTGGCTACCGAGATGGCAGACTCCGGGCCAATGATTCTCGGGCCCGACACCCAACACGACGAGGCGCTGCTCGAGGCGCGCATCACGGCCGTCGCGGCGGTGCTGGCGCCGGCGGGCAACCAGGCCGACCGCGCCGCCATCGGTGCCGTCCTGGCGGAGGTACCGGCCACGTCTCGGTCGTCGATGTGGCTCGACGCCCAGGAACGGGCCGTCGATGCCCGCCTGCTGTCCACCCTCGATCGATTGGACCCCGGCAAGGCGACAGACCGGCCCGACGCCCTGTTGGTGTTCTGCATCGACGTCCGGTCCGAAGGGTTGCGAAGCCACATCGAATCGTTGGGAAATGAGTCGTTGGGAAGTATCGAGACACTCGGCTTCGCCGGCTTCTTCGGTGTCCCGATGCACATTCGCAAGCTCGGCTGGGAGCACCACGAAGCACGATGCCCGGTTCTGGTGTCGCCCGCCATCGGCGCCACCGAACAGGCCCGGACGAGCCGGATCGAGAACGTGGCCGGGACTCTCCGGCGCCAGCGAACCGTGGCCGGTTTGTTGGCGGCTCACAAGGGAGCCAAATACGGACCGGGCTCGCCGTTCGCGCTGGCAGAGACGGCCGGTTGGATCCTCGGCCCCAACGCCGCACGGCGGACGTTCCTGCCCCCTCCGTCGACGCCCGAGCCGGCCCCCGCTACTCGGATGATTCTCGACGATGACGAGGTGTTGCTCGAGCAGCGGACCTTCTTCGCCGAGTCGGTACTCAACACCATGGGACTCACCGACCGGTTCGCCCCCCTCGTGATGCTGTGCGGCCACACCAGTCGTACCACCAACAACGCCCACGCCACCGCGCTCGAATGCGGTGCCTGCGCTGGTGCGTCCGGCGATGACAACGCCCGGGCCGTGGCCACACTACTCAACTCGCCCGATGTACGACACGGCCTGGCCGAACGCGGTATCACCATTCCCGACGACACCTGGTTCCTGGCCGGTCTGCACGACACCGCCAGCGACCGGGTGACCGTCTTCGACGCCGCCGATCTCCCCTCCGGGCATCACCCCATCCTCACCTCGCTGGAGGCCCTCCTGGAAGCCGCCGGGCACCATCAGGCGGCAGCACGGGCCCAACACCTTCCCGGTCCGGCGACCCGAGTGCGGGAGCGAGGCGCCGACTGGGCTCAGGTGCGTCCCGAGTGGGGACTGGCCCGCAACAGTGCCTTCATCATCGGACCGCGATCGATGACGGCCGGCATCGACCTCGAGGGACGAGCCTTCCTCCACAGCTATGACGCCGAGAACGACCCGACCGGTCGAGTGCTCGAAACCATCATGACCGCCCCCCTGATCGTCGGACACTGGATCTCGGCTCAGTACTACTTCTCGACTGTCGATCCCGACGTCTTCGGGGCCGGCAACAAGCTCCTCCACAACCCCGTTGGCACCACAGGTGTCATCTCCGGAGACCGGGGCGACCTGCGGGTGGGACTACCGCTGCAGAGCACGCACGTGGACGGCGAACGCTTCCATCAGCCGGTCCGATTGCTGGCCGTGATCCAAGCCGACCTGGTACGCATCGAGACGATCATCGCCAACAATCCGATCCTCCGGACCCTGACCGGGGGATCCTGGATACGAATCGCTGCTCGTTCCCATCCCGACGAACGGTGGTCGACACGAACCCCATCCGGGACCTGGATCGAGATGCCACGGGCCTTCGACCCCGAACCCGGACTCACCACGACTGGCCTCATCACGACTGGCCTCACCCTCAACAAGGAGCACACATGACCACCTGGACCGGACTCACACCGATGGCTCGCATCGAGGTCGTCATCGACGGCGAACACGTCCCCACCATTCGCGACCTCCTCCTGTCCTCGGGGGCAACGGGCTATACGGCTCTCCACGGCGTGTCCGGTTTCGGGCACGGTGGCCAGCACGAGGGGCGACTCCTGTTCAACGACCGCAACAGCCTGTCGCTGTTGATCAGCATCATCCCCATCGAACAAGCCCAGGATCTGGTGGCCGGCATTCGCCGAGTACTCGACACGACGCATGGAGTCATGTTCGTCAGCGAAACCCACGTGAGCCGTCCCGACTACTTCACCGGCCCCGACGCGACCGACTGAGTCCCTGGCCTCGCCACCGCCGGTCCTTCGGGTCCGCTGGTCTACCAGGGTGACCACAGGCGGCCGACCTCGGCCTAGGTTCTGGTGGTGCAACGCTTCTTCGAAACCGACGAACCACTGATGCGAGCCGTACTCGACTGGGCCTTTCACCGGATCGTGAGCGGACAGGACCCCATCACGGGGGCTCGCCCGGCCGATGAACTCGAAGCGGATCTCCAGAACTCGATCGTGGCCGACGGCATCGGTGGCCGAGAGGCGCTGCGACGCTTCACGGACGTGATCGTCCCCGCCACCCGCGCTCAGGACCACCACATGAACCTGGCCTACGTCCCGGCCGCGCCGACACCGGCGTCGCTCACCTTCGACCTCGCCGTGAGCGCGGCCGAGATCTTTGCCGGCACCTGGGAAACCGGTGCCGGAGCGATCCATGCCGAGAACCAGGCGCTGGCCTGGCTGGCCGAACTGGCCGGTTTCGGCCAAGGGGCCGGAGGCACCTTCGTCCAGGGTGGCACGGTCGGCAATCTCAGCGCCCTGGCCACCGCCCGGGAACGCGCTCGGGCCACCCGTGGCCAACACCGTCAGCGGTGGGCGATCGCGTCGACCTCCCAGGCCCACTCGTCGGTTCGATCAGCGGCACGACTGCTCGACGTCGAGGTGATCGGAGTCGAGGCCGACGAACGAGGTCGCATGACCGGCCAGGCACTCCGCTCCACCCTCGCCGCAGCCGGTGATCTCGTCCCCTTCGCCGTCGTCGCCACCGGAGGCACCACCAACGCCGGCATCGTCGACGATCTGGCTGGCATCGGCGACGTTTGCGAGGACACCGGTGTGTGGATGCACGTCGACGGGGCCTACGGATTGGCCGCCATGGCTGCCCCGTCGGCCCGGCATCGCTTCGACGGCATCGAACGAGCCGACAGCTTCATCGTCGATCCCCACAAGTGGCTGTTCGCCCCCTACGACTGCTGCGCCCTGATCTACCGCGATCCCGGCTGGGCCACCATGGCCCACGCCCAGAAGGCCGAATACCTCGACCAACTGGACCGCAGTGAGTGGAATCCCAGCGACTACGCCGTGCAATTGACTCGTCGGGCACGCGGTCTCCCGTTCTGGTTCTCGCTGGCAACGCACGGGACCACCAAGTACGGCGAAGCCGTGGAGCGCGGGCTCCGAACCGCAATCGACATCGCCAACGGAATCCACGCCGCCGATCATCTCAGCCTGGTCATGGAGCCGGATCTGAGCGTGGTGCTGTTTCGCCGCGACGGCTGGTCGGCCGAGCAGATGCTCGAGTGGTCCGATCGCAACGCGACCGAAGGAACCGTTCTGATCATTCCAACCAGCTGGAAAGGAACCTCGGTGTTCCGCATTTGCATCGTCAGTCCCGACACTCGAGCCGACGCGGTGCTCGGGGTGCTCGACACGATGCGAGACCCGGCCTGAGCGAGGTTCGTCACGCCCATCCGGGTCGAGGTCTGCGCCCTGCCGATCGGGGTCCAGACTGGCCGATCGGGGTCCAGACTGTCAGGGTGACGCTCACTGGCTATCTGGCCCCCGTCGAACTCGAGAACGAACTCGCCCGGGAACTCCAGCGTGCCGGCGTCGGCATCGAAGCCCGCTACGACCGGCTGTTCCTGAGCACTGATCCGGCCGTCGATGCTCGGTGGGCGGCCAACATCTGGCATGACGCACAGTGGATTCCCATCACCTCGATCGGGCACGGGGCGCGCGAACTTCGAGCCATCCAACGCAACTGGGCCATGTTCGCCCCCCTCCACCCCGGGCGGTCCCGCCTGATCAGCGAGAAGTTGCCCCACGTTGCGACCAGGAGGCTGCCGATCGGGGCGAGCGCCCCATCGGCTCCCCTCGGTTCGTGGATGCTGGTGGAACCGACATTGATGCTGGCCGCGTCGCGCTGTTCCGATCCGTTTCCCAATGGGGTTCCCCGGCTCGAAGAAGACCGGTCGGGCCCACCCAGCCGGGCGTACCTGAAACTCTACGAAGCGTTGTCGCGGGCCGGGCGTTGGCCCCGTACCGGAGAGACATGTCTCGATCTCGGAGCCAGCCCCGGCGGCTGGAGCTGGCTGGCGGCCCAGACCGGGGCCAAGGTGATTGCGGTCGACAAGGCCCCTCTCGGCCCCACCGTGGCCGCCTTGGGCAACGTCTCGTGGCGCCAGGGTTCCGCCTTTGCACTCGATCCCCGGACCATGCCTCACAGCGACTGGTTGCTCAGCGACATCATCTGCTACCCCGGCCGTCTTCTCGGCCTGGTAGAGCGATGGATCGCGGCCGGTACGGCCCGCAACATCGTGTGCACCATCAAGTTCCAGGGTCCGACCGATCACGAAATCGTCGAACGATTCGCCTCGATCGAGCACGCCACCGTGCGACATCTACACCACAACAAACACGAGCTGACGTTCAGTCGGCTGGATCCGCTTCCCACCTCCAGCGACACGCTGGCGATCGATGGCGGCGGCGCAACTAGGCTTCGGCCATGAACAAGCCGGAATACGAGTTCCATGTCCCGACCGGTGAGTGGACACCAGCCGGAGGACCGGTCGAGGGAATCTGGGAGCAGATCCTCTCGGCCAGCAACGACAGCGGCGACTACACCCGCCTGCTCCGCTTCGAGCCCGGCACCGACTCCAGTGCCAACGGCCCGTTGACCCATGACTTCTGGGAAGAGGTCTACATCGTGCAGGGCGACCTGACCGACCTTCGCATCAACCAGACCTTCACGGCCGGAATGTACGCCTGTCGGCCTCCGGGCATGCCCCACGGTCCGTGGATCACGACCGAAGGTGTGCTCATGGTGGAGTTCCGCCACAGTTTTCCGCCACCGACATCCGCCGACTCGTGACGCGCTCGGCCCTGGAGTACCGACGGTCGCTCCACGACGGTCGGGCCGTGCACCTCGACGGCAAGATCGTCGATGTGACCACCCATCCAGCGTTCGCCGGCATCGTGAGCACCTTGGCAGATCTGGTGGACCTCTCGGCCCAGCCCGAGTTGCGTTCGGTCGATCCCGACGTCGGCCAGGATGTCGCCTGGTGGTGGCGCACCCCCCGGACCAGAGAGGACTTGGTGGCCAGGCGCACGGCGAGCACCCGGTTGGCCGAACCGACCTGCGGCTTCGTGGGCCGAGGCCCCGACCACGTCGCATCCTTCTTCGCCGGGTTCGTCGGGGCCGCCGAGGTTTTCGGCAACCAGGCCGGGGCGGTCGTCGACTACTGGCGCCACATGGCCGCCGCCGATCAGTACCTCAGCTACGTCATCATCCCCCCGTCCATCGATCGAGCCCGCGCTGCTTCGGGCGCAGAGCCCACCCAGGTCCGGATGGTCGACCGCGACGCCAGCGGCATCACGGTCTCGGGAAGCCACATCCTCGGAACCGGGACCGCGGTGTCCGACGAGTTGTTCGTCAGCTGCATCCCGCCCCTGCGGCCAGGCCAGGCCGACCATGCCCTGTCCTTCGCGGTACCCATCGCCACCCCTGGACTGCGGGTGCACTGCCGGAGACCGTTCTCGGCCGCCACCTCGGTCTTCGATGCGCCCTTCTCGAGCCGCTTCGACGAAACCGATGCCGTCGTCGTCTTCGACGAGGTCCACATTGGTTGGGAACGGGTGTTCGTCGCCGGCGACATCGAGGCGACCGCTGCCCAGTTCCACGCGACCGCAGCCCACACACTGGGCAACCTCCAGGCCCAGATCCGCCTCATGCTCAAGCTCCGCTTCCTCCTCGGTCTGGCTCGGCGAGTGGTCGAGGCATCCGGGGCGGGCGACAACCCGGCGGCCCTCGATTCGATCGCAGAGATCGCCACTCTGGCCGCCACGGTCGAGGCGCACGTCTACGCCGCCGAGTATCGAGCCACCCTCGACGAGCACGGCGTTCTGGTTCCCGACAAACGCTACCTGTACACCACGATGGCCCGTCAGTCCGAGCTGTACCCCCGTGTCCTGCATCTGCTGCGAGAGCTCACCAGCTCGCAGGTCATCGACCTTCCCTCCTCGGTCGACGCGCTCGACCACCCCGACCTGGTCGACCACGCCTCATCGCCAGATCTGGACCACGAGCAACGGGTGAAGCTGTATCGCCTGGCCTGGGATGTGATCGGCACCGAATTCGCCGGACGTCACCATCAGTACGAGATGTTCTACGCCGGGGCTCCGGCCGTGGCCAAGGCCCACGCCCGACGCACGTGGCGTTTCGACGAGGCCGACGACCTCCTGGATCGCACCCTGGCCCAATGGGATCGCACCACCCCCATGCCGGCGACGAGGTTCGACGAGGGAACGGTCCGATGATCCGGCTGATCGTCGACGGCGAGTCCCGCATGCTGGAACCGGAGGTCCTGATCGTGGCCGGTTACACGGGCGCCGACGTGGCGGCCGTCGAGCATCACATCGCCGAACTGGCCGACGAAGGAGTTCCGCCGCCACCCCGTGTCCCCATGTACTGGGCCATGCCACCCGAACTCCTCACGCAGGAGCCGACGATTCGGATGCCCGGACCCCGCACCAGCGGAGAGATCGAGCTGGCCCTTGTCGTCGACGGCGACGACGTGTTCGTGACGGCCGGCTCGGACCACACCGATCGGGCTGCGGAGACCATCGACATCGGTCTGTCCAAGTTGGCCTGCCCGACGCCGTTGGCGACCGAGGCTTGGCGCTGGTCCGAGATCGCCGACCACTGGCCCGACCTCGGGCTGCGATCCGAGATCGACGAGCGCGGCGCAACCGTTGTCTACCAGGATGATCGGGCCGGAGTGAATCGGCATCCGGCCGACCTCCTGTCGGGAATCCCCTGGAGCACCTCGCCCCGGCCCGCTTGCTTCGTACTCCTGTGTGGAACGGTGGGGTGTCGGGGCGGCATTCGACCGAGCGACGGTTTCCGAGGCTCCATCACGGATCCGCTACGAGACCGAACCATCGAACTCCGATACCGCGTCGATGTGATTCCTCAGTTGACCACCGAAATCGTCGTCAGCGAAACGCCGGAATGACCGACTCCGCAATCAGCCTCGTGTTCTCGTCCACGTAATCGGGCGGGCACCCCTGACTGAACATGATGGTGCGAGCCCCGGCGTCGATGTACTGCTGGATGCGCTCGATGCAATCCTGTGGTGAGCCGGCGATCGTGTACTTCTCGACCAGTTCGGTGAAGTCCTGGTTGTATTGTTTGCTCAACTGCTGATTGGCGAGGTCCAGGGCCGTCGCCCGATCTTCGTGCACACAGGTGAAGATGAACAGACCGCCTCGCACCGTGCCCTCGGGGCGACCCGCATCGGCGGTGAACTGTGCGATCTTCTCCATGCTCTCGGTCAACATCTGCGGCGTGTACATGTACGGCAGCCAACCCTCGGCGTAGCGAGCAACTCGCTTCATGGCCACGTCCTTTCGACCCGCGACCCAGAACGGGACCCGGGGCTTCTGGACGCCTCGGGGCGAAAGCGAAACACCGTCGAGCGTGGTGAACCTGCCGTCGAAATGAACGTCCTTCTCCCGCAGCAACAGATCGATGACCTCGAGGGCCTCGTTGGTGCGAGCTCCCCGTTCCGTCACCGGCACGCCGACGGCAGCGAATTCCTTGGGAAACTCGCCACCCACCCCGATGCCCAACGAGAACCGCCCGTCGGACACCACATCGAGGACCGCAACCTGTTTGGCCAGCAGGGCGGCCGGGTAGAGGGGAACCAGCACGATGCCGCTCATCAGCTTGATGGTCTCGGTCGCTCCGGCCGCGGCCGCCAAACTGACCATGTTGTTGGCGACCGGTCCATGAAACATGACGTGCTCGCCAGTGAGGAGGTAGTCGTACCCCAGGGCCTCGGCGTTTCGGGCCTCGGCCTTTGCTCCGCCCAGCAGGCGAAGCGAGATACCGAACTCGGTGTTCGTACCTGCTCCGGTGCCCTCGGCTTCGATCGTGCTCACGCCCGTGCTCCTTCCCGCCCACCGGGGTCGCTTCCCCGAGGTGCCTGTCTTGCATACGCCGAATCGCACCGTTGGCGCAAGGCGAACGGCCACGTTCCGGCGGTTCTGCCGGGCGCTCTGGGTGGCCGATGCCGCCAGAAGCAGGGCCGCCCTGTTCCTCTCTCCCGGCGGCTCAGGGCTATCTTGCCCGAGTGCCGAATCTTGCCGCCAACATCTCGACCATGTTCAACGAACATGACTTCGCGACCCGGATCGACGCCGCTGCCGCCTGCGGCTTCTCTGCGGTCGAATGCCAGTTTCCCTACGCGACGCCGGCCGAGGAAGTAGCGGACCGGCTCCGCAAGACCGGGGTCGAATTGGTCCTGTTGAACGCGCCGGCCGGTGACCTGGCGGCAGGCGACCGTGGTCTGGGGGCTGTCGACGGTCGCCACGAAGAGTTCATGGCGTCGATCGAGACCGCTGCCCGCTACGCCGAGATCACCGGATGTCGACGAATCCATGTCATGGCGGGCTGTCCGGTCGACGGTGGCGCCAGCCAACGTTTCGTCGACCGCATCGGATGGGCCGCCGACCGGCTGGCACCAGCCGGCATCGACGTGCTGATCGAACCCATGAACCTCCGAGACGTGCCCGGCTACCTGCTGATGAGTACCCGGCAGGCAGAGCGGGTGATCGACAATGTCGCGAGAGCGAACGTCAAGCTGCAGTTCGACACGTATCACTTGCAGATCCAAGAAGGCGATCTGGTCGCGAACTTCCTGCGTTGCCAGGAGAAGATCGGTCACCTCCAGTGCTCCTCGCTGCCGGGCCGCAACGAACCGGACTCCGGCGAAGTCGCTCATCAATGGCTGTTCGAACGGTTCGACGACGCCGGCTACGGGGACTGGATCGGTTGTGAGTATCGCCCTCGTGGCGCCACCCTCGATGGGCTGGACTGGGCCGAACCCTACGGAATCGTGGCCCGACCCCTGTAACGGCGGGCTCCACCGTCGCCGAACGGACGAACTACGATCGCGCCCGTGGTTGCGGCATGCACAGCGAGGGAGATCCTCGATCGGGTCGGGTTCACCACCGACGATCTGCGGCATCCCTTGGATGTGCTGACGGTCGAAGCAGCGGCCGAGGCCGCTGGCGTCGCAGCCAGCACGGTCAACTCGGCCGTCGGGAAAGCCAACGACTTCCGCATCGAGGTTCTCCGACACGGTATTCGATGTCTGGACACCCGGCCTGGTCTCAAGACCCGGACGGCGCTCCGGGATGGCCTCGCGAGCCGGGGCGCGGTCGACGAGCTGGGCAACGCCCCACCCACCTCACTCCTGGCCAACGTCTTCGACGCCCGCGTCGACGAACTGGCCAACGATCCGGCGATTCCTCTCTTCCTCAGCGCGTTCGACTACGCCGTCGACCTCGAGACCCAGTGGCTGGTCAGTCGGAAGCTCGAACAGCTCGTCGACGACTTCTTTCCGTTGTTGGCCACGACGCGAGCCGTGGGCGGAAAGAGCAACGCCAACGATCCCCACCCCCAGACCCGGTTCGCGCTGCTCCTTCTCCTCCTGAGTGCCACGTACCGGAACCTCGTCCACACCGACCAGGCCGACCGAGAGGTGCTGGCACAGCTGTTCGGCGAGGTGCTGGACGTCGAACTGGACCGAGAGGCCCAACCTTCCCCGCTCCGCCCTTCGGTCTTCGGCTCCGAGATACATCGCTGTGCCTGCAGCAGCGAGCCGCTGCACCAGGCACTCACGGCCGGCGTTCGACTCCTCCTCGAGCAGCAGGTACCGCTTTCGACCTCGCTGTCGGTCACCGAGGTGTTGAGTCGTTCCGGGGTGAGCACCGCCACCTTCTACCGATGCTTCGGTTCCATTCACGACTTCCACCTCGAGTCGATTCGCCACGCCGGGCACCGCTGGATCGAGAACTCTGACCTGTCCCGGTTCCTTCTCGACCTCGAGCGAGCCGAGTCCGACGCCAAGGCCAGAGGCGAGACGATCTGCTATCCCCGAGGTCTTCACCTCTTCTTGACCTCGGGCTCCGACATCAAGCACCGACAGGTCGCAGACGGTCGACCGGGCCGTCAGGTCACACCTTGGCTCGGCTCCCAAGCGATCCGACCCTACGTGACGGCCACCTTCAGCGATGCCTTCGCGGAGCGGGGCAGCTTCATCCAGTCGCTTCAGAACCGACTCGGGGCCACGACACGAGATGGGCTCACGCCGTCATCGATGGCGGCCATCGCCCACAGCGTGGGCGTCGTGAGCGACCTCCTCATCCGCCTTTCCGAAGACCAGTCGGCGAGCACTGCTCACATGATCGATGTCGGCGTGGCGCTCGGATTGGCGACGACCAACGAACACCAACCGAGATCACCGAGCTGATCAACACTGACTCTCGAGCCAGGAGGGCCGCTTCGCTCGATCCGGCGCGGCTCGTGCCGATGGGGAACCGACGAAGGGATCTCGTGATGCCGGAAACGACAACCAATCCCGATCCGGGACAGCAGGAACCGAAATTCGCAGGCGACACCAAGACCGGCCAGTCCCTCCTCGGACCGGCCGAACGACGCTTCATCGATTGAGCCATCCCCCGGGTTCCCCGACCCATTCTCAGCCATCATCTGACCATGGTCACCGCCTTCTGGTCGGCCGGCATCGTTGGCGCCGGATGGTTGGCCAACACCCAGAGCTTGCACTGGCTCCACGCCGTGTCGTTCATGGTGTTCGGCCAATGGCTGACCGATTCCCTCGATGGTTCCCTGGGCAAGTTCCGCAAACAAGGACTGGTCAAATGGGGCTTCTTCATGGACCACCTCCTCGACCTGCTGTTCGCCGGTTCGGTCGTGATCGCCTACGCATTCCTGGTCGACGCCTGGTGGCTGAGGCTGCTGTTCATGATCCTGCTCCTCGTCACCTGCGCGACGATGGCCGTGTCGTTCCTGTCCTTCGCCGCCACCAACCAGTTCCAGATCGCCTACTACGGGCTGGGCCCGACCGAGGTCCGCATCGGCTACATCGCACTCAACACCTTCGTCGCGTTGGTCGGGACCTCGGTGTTCAGCTGGGGTGTGCCACTGATCGTGGCCCTCAACATGGTCGCATTCGGAGTGATGACTGCTCAGTCCAGCCGCAAACTGTGGCAGATCGACTACGAAGCCAACGTCGACGGGGCGCCGAGACCCTGAGCAAGGCCCGGTGACGATCACCAACGCCTCGTACTGGCCGCGATGGTCGAGCTCGGCATGAACGACGGCCTCCGACCGGAGCGCCTCGACAACGATCACCACCACCGCGCCTCGGCCATAGGCGAAGACGTCGGCCGTACTCCCGTGTGCAACCACGGGTCCGGGCTCGATCACCGGGTACCCGAACCAAGCTCTCGCTCGGCCCGACGGTCCAGCTTGTCGGGCAAGAGGAAACTGAGGCCAACGGCCGCCACACCGAACACCACGAGCGCCGACAAGGCCGTGTGCAGGCTGGTGAGGTCGGCCAGGCCACCGACCATCGCCGGCACCAGTGCGGTGGCCAGACCACTGATACCGAACACGATGCCGGCCGCAGCGCCGGTTCGTTCGGCTCCGGCCAGTTCGCTCGCCATGGCCAACGACACCGGAAACAGGCCGAAGGCGAAGAAAGCCATGAGGGTCACGAAGATCAGCGACAACCACGAGTTCGTGAGCGCAAAGCCAGTCACGCCGAGAACGACACCCGCCGAGCACACCAC
>CALACD010000534.1 GCA_937890445.1 uncultured Acidimicrobiia bacterium
CTCGTCCGCTCTTGTCCCAGTCGCCCTTGCCCTTGCCCTCGTGCCGGGCCCGATCCGAGGCATCGGGGATCTCGATCTCGTCGACGACGGCGCCCCCAGCCTCGTGGACCAGTTTGATGGCCGCCAACGCAATGGTCCGGTCGCTGTCCTCCCCCGCCAGAGCATGGAGCACCGCGTTGTAGTCCTCGAGATCTTCCGCAGCCAGAGCCTCCCGGATACTCGAGACCGTCACCTCGATCTGCCGGGCCCGCAGATCGGCGACGCTCGGCACCTTCTTCACCGCAATGGTCTGCTTGGTCAAACGTTCGATGTTGTTGAGCAGTCGCCGCTGGCGAGGTTCGGCCAGTGTGATGGCCTTGCCTTCCCTGCCGGCGCGGCCGACCCGACCGATGCGATGCACGTAACTTTCGGGCGCCGCTGGAACCTCGTAGTTGATGACGTGGGTCAAGGTGTCGACGTCGAGTCCGCGGGCCGCCACGTCGGTGGCGATCAGCAACTCGGCCGAGCCGTCCCGCAACCGGTTCATCACCCGATCTCGCTGGGTTTGGTTCAGACCGCCGTGGAGGGCCTCGGCCCGATAGCCCCGGCCGTTCATCTTCTCGGTGAGCTCATCGACCTCGGTGCGAGTGCGACAGAAGACCAGAGCAGCTGCCGGGGCCTCGATATCGAGCACGCGAGCCAGCGCCGACGGCTTGTGATTACGTTGGACGAAGTAGACGGTCTGCTCGATGAGCGCCGTCCCCGGAGTCGTGGTTCCCCCGCCGATCTGGACCCGCTGCGGGTCTCGTTGATGGCGCTTCGCAATCGCGTTGATGCGGGGTGGCATCGTGGCCGAGAACAAGACGGTCTGCCGGTCCGACGGCGTCTCCGACAAGATGCTCTCGATGTCCTCGGTGAAGCCCATGTCGAGCATCTCGTCGGCCTCGTCGAGAATCACCGTCTGAATGGCGTCGAGCGACAACGAACCACGGCGGATGTGATCCAGGGCCCGACCAGGTGTGGCTACCACGACGTGGACGCCTCGGTGCAAGGCGTGGAGCTGCCGGCTGATCGGCTGACCACCATAGATGGGGACGACCTTGACCTTCAGTTCGCTGCCGTATTTGAACATGGCCTCGCTGACCTGCATCGCCAGCTCTCGCGTCGGCACCAGGACCAACACCGTGGTGAGCGGTGCATCCCCGGGCTCGATTCGGTTCAGGGCCGGCAGTGCAAATGCCGCCGTCTTTCCGGTGCCGGTCGCAGCCTGACCCAACAGATCGCCGCCAGCGAGCAACAGCGGAATGGTCTCCTTCTGGATGGGCGTCGGTTCCTCGTAGCCGAGCTTGACCAGCGCCTTCAGCAGCTCTGGTCGAAGCCCCAGCGCTGCGAAACCATCCTCCTCGGCCACGTCCTCGACGTCGGCCACGTCCTCGACGTCGACCACGTCCTCGACATCCTCATGTTCATCGAGTTCGACCTCGACTGCTTCGCCGACCTCGGCTTCTGCACCAACCAGCCGAGCCGACAGCAAGGCGACGACCGGGTCGTCGGCCAGATCGAGTGACGCATCGTCGTGCGCTTCCTCGTCACGACCTGCTTCGAGGTCATCCGGTTCGAAAGCCAACTCGGGATGCGGCCGAACCGCTTCGGTGGCGGGCGGTTGAGATTCAGTCATTGCGCGTTGCTCCAAAGGGGAACCTCCTACCTTAGGGAACGTCGTGCCCGCTTACTCAAGGCCATCCCACCCAGTGACCTCTGACCGACACGCTGCGTGACGGCGGCCAGTCGAACCACTACCTTGCCATCATGAGGTCGAAGCGATGAGCGATTCCGAGCCGTCCCCACCCACACTTACCATCGAACGCCAGCGGGCAACCATCACCCTGGAGCGACCCTCGAAACGAAACCGCATCGAACCGGCCGACATCACCGAAATCCTCGGCCATTGCGTCACCATCGCCGCAAACCCCGAGATCCGGGTCGTGGTCCTCCGTTCTCGCGGACCGTCCTGGTGCAGCGGCTACCACCTCGGCGCCCTGGCCGAGGGCGAACGAGCCGAACACTCCTTCGGAGACCTGTGCGATGCGATCGAAGCCATCACGGTCCCGACCATCGCCGCCCTTCACGGCAACGTCCATGGCGGGGGAACGGACCTGGCGGTGTCCTGTGACTTCCGCATCGGGGCCGACCACATCGTGCTGGCCATGCCGGCAGCAAGGATCGGGCTCCAGTACTACGCCAGCGGTCTTCGACGCTTCGTCGATCGCATCGGCACCGACGCAACCAAACGATTGTTCCTCACCGCCGAGACCGTACAGGCCACCGAGCTCCTACGGATCGGCTACTGCACCGAGCTCGTGCCCGAATCCGGTCTCGAAGCCCGAGTCGACGCGCTGGCCAATGCCATCTCGGCCCTGGCACCCGACGCGGTCCGGGCCACCAAGGCCGCCATCGATCAACTGGGAACGGGCCGGGCCGACTTGGCCGCCATCGAGGCCAGCCATGCGCGATCGACCAGGTCGCCAGAGCACCGAGAGGCAATGGCAGCGATGAAGGAGCAACGAGCCCCCCGATTCGGCTGACCGGAACATCACTACGATGGTCGACGTGGACACCCTGATCGAGACCATCCGAACTTCTGTCCTCGGCCGGCTCGAGACCGTCGATGGACCATTCGGACCCCGGCCCGTCGTCTACGCCGACTACACGGCCTCGGGCCGATCCCTGTCGTTCATCGAGGACTACATCACCCAGGTCGTCCTGCCGCTCTACGCCAACACCCACACCGAGTCCTCGGGCACCGGCCTCCAGACCACCCGATTCCGAGAAGATGCCCGCAGCATCGTGGCCGAGTGCCTGGGAGCGACCGACGAACACGCGGTGCTGTTCTGCGGCAGCGGCTCCACCGGGGCCATCGCCAAGATCATCGGCGTCCTGGGCCTCCGGATACCGTCGACACTCGACGACCGTTTCCATCTGTCCGATCAGATCCCGGCCGAACAACGCCCGGTCGTCTTCATCGGCCCCTACGAACACCACTCCAACGAACTCCCGTGGCGAGAATCGATCGCCGATGTCATCACCATCGACGAAGATGCCGATGGCCATGTGGACCTGGCCCAGCTTCGGCGTCAACTGGAACACCACCGCGACCGGCCACAACTGATCGGGTCCTTCTCGGCGGCCTCCAACGTCACCGGCATCGTGACCGACACGATTGCCGTCTCGAGCCTGCTCCACGAGTTCGGTGCCCTTGCCCTCTGGGACTATGCAGCAGCAGCTCCCTACGTCGACATCGACATGGGCTCCGCCGAGGACGGGCCCGGCTACCTCGATGCCATCTTCGTGTCGCCCCACAAACTGATCGGAGGGCCCGGCACTCCCGGCCTCTTGGTGGCCCGCAAGGCATTGTTCACCAACCGGGTTCCCGATGTGCCAGGAGGAGGCACCGTCGCCTATGTCAACAACGAGGATCACGACTACCTCCCCGATATCGAGCATCGAGAAGAAGGTGGTACCCCCGACATCGTTGGTTCGATCCGCACCGGGCTGATCTTCCAACTCAAACAGGCGGTCGGCGTCGAGGAGATCAAGGCCAGGGAAGAGCACTTCGTCCGCAAGGCAATCGACATCTGGGCAGCTCATCCCCACCTGCAGATACTTGGGAGCCGAGAGGCTGAACGCCTGTCGATCGTGTCGTTCGTGGTGAAGGACCAGGACGACCCCGAACGCTTTCTGCACCACAATTTCGTCGTCGCTGTCCTCAACGACCTGTTCGGCATCCAGTCGCGGGGCGGCTGCTCGTGTGCCGGACCCTACGGACATCGTCTGCTGGGCATCGACCTCGATCGATCACACGAGTTCGAACGGGAGATCACCCGGGGTTGCGAGGGCATCAAGCCGGGCTGGGTTCGCGTGAACTTCAATTACTTCATCGCCGACACCACCTTCGACTACATCGTCGACGCCGTGCGCCTGGTCGCCGATCACGCCTCGACCATCCTGCCCGTGTATCGCTTCGACCCGGACTCGGGGATGTGGCGGCATCGCGATGGCCTGGCCTCCCCGCCGTTGTCCTTGCGTGACATCAGCTATGCCACCGGTGCAATGCGTTTCGCCCGCCGACCGAGGGTCCTGAGTGAAGCCGGTCTACCGGCCGAGATGGAACGGGCCCGCCAGATCATCACCGACCTCGCCGCCACTCCCCCACCGAAACAAGGGCTGCCCGCTACCAACGCCGACTTCGAACATCTTCGCTGGTTCCGCTACCCCGACGAAGCGCTCGACACAGGCGTCTCGCAGCGCCGGCACTAATTGGCGAGGGCGAGACGTCGGCCGCGGGTGCGGCACTGGGCAACGACCTCGTCGAGATCGACCATGGTGGACATCCGGTCACTCACCACACGGTGCCCGGCAACCCAAACGTCGGTGACGTGGCGCGACGAGCCAGCGAAGACGACGTGGGTCAAGAGGTCGATGCCCGGAGCGAACTGGGGCTGATCGAGGTCGATACGGATCACATCGGCCCAAGCACCCGGGCGGAGATCACCAACCGAGTCGAGGCCGACGGCTCTGGCGGCCCCGGTGGTCGCAAGGGTGAGGGTCGCAGCTGCGTCCATGGCCGCCGGGTCACGACGAGATCCGCGCGCCAGCAACGGCGTCAGCTTGACTTCCTCCCACAGGTCGAGGTTGTCGTTCGATGCGACACCGTCGGTGCCGAGGCCAACGTTGACCCCCGCCGACAGGAAGTCGACCACGGGGGCGATGCCCGACCCGAGCTTGAGGTTCGAGATGGGGCAGTGCGCCACCGACGCACCGGCCTCGGCCAGCAGTCGCTGATCGTTCGCGTCGAGCCACACGCCGTGAGCCGCCAACACCTGCCCCTCGAGCACTCCGTGATCGGCCAGCAACTGGGTGGCCGTACACCCGTGACGGGCCAGGACCAGCGCCCGTTCGGCCTCCGTCTCCTCCAGATGTATGTGGAGCAACGCTCCGACCGCCTGGGCCTGTCGGGCGATCTTGGCGACCTGTTCCGGCGTGAGGTCGTAGGGAGAATGAGGGGCGAATCCGACGGTGACGCGCCCGCTCGGATCGTGGTAGCGGCTGAAGAGCTCGTCGAGTTCGGTGATGCGGGGCTCGACGTCACCGTTCGGCAGCAGAGCCGAGACAACCCCCGGAGTCATGACCAAACGGCCCCCGGTCCGACGGACGGCCTCGACCATCGCATCTTCGAAGAAGTACATCTCGCAGCTGGTGGTGACGCCGGCCAACAACATCTCGGTCGACCCGAGCATCATTCCCCACTTGGCGTCATCAGGTGTCATGTGGCCTTCCCGTGGCCAGATCGCATCGGTCAACCAGGTCTCGAGAGGCATTCCGTCGCCAGCCGACCGAACCAAGGTCATCGGTGTGTGAGCGTGGGCGTTGACCAGGCCCGGCATCAACAGGCCGCCGACACGGTCCACCGAACCAACGCGTTCAGGAGGCGCCAATCCGGACTCCGGTCCAACGGCAACGATCCGACCATCCGTGCCGATGTCGACGGCTCCGCCCGGCACCAGCTGGCCACCGGTCAACAGCAGGACCTCGCCGACCAGTCGTTGCGCGATGACCGTCACAACACCTGTCCACGATCGAATCGGACGACTCGGGTGTCGGTGACCAGGGCCGTGATCAACGCAACCGGGGTCACGTCGAACGCCGGATTGATTCCCTCGGTGCCGGGGTTGGCGATCAACTCGCCTCCCAGCGACACCACCTCGTCCGCGCCCCGGTCCTCGATTTCGATTTCGGCACCGGAAGCCGTTGTCATGTCGACGGTCGATTCCGGTGCAACGACGAGGAAGGGCACACCGGCGTGCCTGCTCCCGAGCGAGAGGCTGAAACTACCGATCTTGTTGGCGGTGTCGCCGTTGGCGGCCACCCGATCAGCTCCGATCAGCACCACATCGGCTGCGCCTCGCGCCAGCAGGAACGGCCCGGCCGAATCGACGAGCAACCGGTGGGGGGCGCCCATGCGCTGCAGCTCCCACGTGGTCAACCGAGCCCCCTGCAACAGGGGTCGAGTCTCGAGCGCAAGGGCTTCCACCAGCAGGTCACGTTCGTGGAGGGTCTGGATCACGGCCAGCGCCGTGCCCCGTTCCACCGTGGCCAGACCTCCTGTGTTGCAGATGGTCATGGCACGAACCGGGCGATCACCGACCAGTTCTGCGACGAGATCGGCGCCGAGATTGCCCATGGCGACCGATGCCATCAGCTCTTCGGATTCGATGGAGCGGGCCTCTTCCAGGGCGGCCTCGGTCGAGGTGGCAACAGCCGCCACCCGATCGACCATCCGGGCCAGGTTGACTGCCGTCGGCCGAGCCGTGCGAAGCGAGGTGACGTCCGCATCGAAGGCAGGGCTCCCCGGTGCGTTCTTCGACGCGGCCAACGCGACACCGTAGGCGCCGGCGACTCCCAACGCCGGCGCTCCTCGCACCGACAACCGTTGGATGGCGGCAACCAGCCCGTCGACCGTGTCGAGTCGTAACGTCTCCACCTGATGCGGGAGTTTGGTCTGGTCGATCAACTCGATGGCGCCGTCGACCCAGGCGAGTGTTCTCACTGCCGCGCTCCGGGTTCACTGCCGTAGCCCGCTACCTGCATCTTGGTGAGCACCTCGTTCATCTGCTCCGTGGACAATTCCGGGGGCTCGCCAATGGTAAGCGCCGCCAGCAACTGCCCGGCCAGCACCTCGACCTCTATGGCCAGAGCCAGGGCAGCATCCAGGGACACTCCGACGGCCAGGAGGCCATGGTGGGCCATCAAGCAGGCCCGACGTCCCTCCAAGGCAGCGAGCACGTGGTCCGACAGTTCCTGGGTGCCGAACGTGGCGTACGGGGCACAGCGGATGTCGACGCCGCCGGCGACGGCCACCATGTAGTGGAACGGTCCAATTCCACGCCCGTGGACGGCAAGACCGGTGACGTTGACGGGGTGGGCGTGCACCACCGCATTCACTTCGGGTCGGTGCCGGTAGACGTCGAGATGGAATCGCCATTCCGACGACGGCCGTCGATCGTTGCTCGCCTCCCACGTCGTGTCGAGCGCCATGGCAACGACGTCCGAATCGGTCAGCTGCTCATAGGGGACGCCCGACGGGGTGATCAGCATGCCTTCGCCCGTTCGCATCGACACGTTGCCGGCGGTGCCGGCGTTGATGCCGCTGGAATTCATGGCCAGGGCGGTGGCGATCACCGCCGAGCGCGTCATACCGTGCTGGCCCAAAGTGCGACCGCTCGACCGATCAGCCGATACAACGGCTCACCACAGGTCGTCACCACGGCGATCACGTCGTCGACCGAAAGCTTGTCGCTGGTCAGGCCCGCTGCGGTGTTGGAGATGACCCCGATCGAGGCGTAGGGCATGCCCAACTCGTTCGCCAGCACCACTTCGGGGTAGCCGGTCATCCCGACCAGGTCACCGCCGAGTCGTCCCATCATGGTGATCTCGGCCGGCGTCTCGAACCGTGGTCCGTTGGTGGTGCAATAGACACCGCCATCGATCACGTCGATCCCCTCCTCGGTCGCCGCCGTCATCAGGATCTGCCGCAGTGCCGGATCGTAGGGATAGCTGACGTCGGTATGGGTCACGGTGCCATCGGTACCGTCGAAGAAGGTATCGGCCCGTCCCGAAGTGAAGTTCAGCACATCGCTGATGATCACGAATCTGCCTGGCGTCATCTTCGCATGGATTCCGCCGCTGACCGCCGTGGCCAGAATGGCCGTTGCCCCCGCCGCGTGCAGCGCCCAGATGTTGGCGCGGTAGTTGATGGCGTGGGGTGGCACGGAATGGTCCGAGCCATGACGGGGAAGGAAGCCGACCGAAACCTGCCCCCACCGCCCCGTCGTGAGCGCTACCGGGCCATACGGTGTTTCGATCTCGAGGACGGATCGATCGACGACGTCTGGCAGGTCGTAGAAACCACTGCCGGTGATGAGCCCCAACATGATCCGACTCTATTCCGAGATCCTCGCCATCGCCGCTGCCGCTCCTGAACAGATGGTGAAGATCGACAGAGCTGGATCGGCTTCGCACAGTAGCGTTCTCGACGTGAAGGCCACGAAGACGGGCACGGCTCGCTGGATGCTCCTGATCGCCGTCGGCGCCTCGGCCTACGGCGGAATGGTGATCGTTGACCTCACGACCGGCACGCTTCGGGCCGGCTCGACACCAACCACGATCGGACTTCTGTTCGTGGTGTTCGCCTCGTTCGTTCCTGCCATCTGGCTCAACGAGCGGCGCCCATTGGACACAAGACTGCTGTGGCTGGTGGCCGTTTCGTTCCGGCTACTGATGGGGACGACCCAGCCGACCCTCAGCGACGACGTCTACCGATATCTGTGGGATGGCCATCTCGTCACCGAGGGCGTCAACCCCTACAGCTACGCCATCGATGCCCCGCAGCTCGACGGCTTCGACTCGCCGACCAGACGGATGGCGAACAACGTCGACCTCAGCTCGCCCTATCTACCGGTTGCTCAGGGCGTGTTCGCAGCGTCGGTTGCCACGCTCCCGAGTTCTCCTCGGAGCCTGCAACTCGTCATGACCGCGTTCGACCTCGCCACCGCATGGGTGGTGTCCCGACTGCTCGTCCTCACTGGCCAACCGGCACGCCGACTGATGTTGTATCTCTGGAATCCGCTGATGATCGTCGAGATCGCTCATGGAGCTCACCTCGACGCCGTCATGACGTTCCTCGCGGTCGTGGCCTTCTGGGCGACACTGGCCGCCCAGTCCGAAAGCCGACGACGATGGGGGCTCGTCTCCCCGGTGGCGCTGGCATTGGCCACGCTCACCCGACCCATCCCTGTCCTCTTGGCGCCGGTGTTGTGGTGGCGGTGGTCGGTAACGCACCGTGTTGCCTTCGCCGTCACCTTGGTGGCGGCTGTGGTTCCGTTCTCCTTCGGCAACGGGGGGTGGGGTCTACTCGGACCACCCACCGGAGTCGGCGTCTTCGGTTCGGCCCGGGTCTACAGCCAGGAGTTCCGGTTCAATGCCGGAGTGAGTCGATGGCTCGAGGATGCCTTCGGCCAAGCTTCCGTCGCGGCATCGACGTTGACCGGTGGAGCCATGGCGGCCCTCCTTCTCGGGGTTTGGGTTGCGGCCCGGCGATCACCGACGACCAACCGCCAGTTGACCGATCGAAGGCTCTTACGTCTCGCCGCGGTACCGATGGTGGGGTACATCGTTCTGACGCCGGTGTTCCACCCTTGGTATCTGATGGTGCTGATGACATTGCTGGTCTTCGTCGCGCCCTCGGGGGTCGAGAGTCGAGATCGGTGGTTGCTCCTCCTGCCATGGGTGTATCTGTCGGCCGCGAGCTCGCTGTCCTACCTCACCTACCGAGACCCCGCTGCGTTCGCCGAACTGGACTGGGTGCGGGCCATCCAGTGGTTCCCGACGCTGGCGCTGCTCCTCGCCACCAGTTTCTGGGTGTTCTTCGCCGTACAGGCCGAGCCTCCCTACCCTCGTGACGAGTCTGCGCTCGCTGATGCCAGCTCGGACACGGGCAGTTCATAGACCCCACCGACCCGTTGGGCACCGTTTCGGAACATCACGAGCTCGCCCAATCGGACCGTTCGGTCCGCGATGTTGGTGACGGAATCGAACGGCGGCAGATCCCCCGTGAGATCCTGGTTGAAGTACACGTCCGTGGCATTGCGGAACTCACTCGGCAAACCGTCGAAACCCACGATGACGCCCAGGAGGCCAGCGGCCGTGGTCATGTTGTTGTCGGCATCCCATCCGGCCAGCCCTGCGATGTCGACGGTGCGTTGCATGTCGCCGTCCCCGTACAGCAGCGCCATGATCGTTGCCGCGAAATTCACTCGACTTGCCCACCATCTGGGGTCGACGTCGTAGGCGTCGCGGATCAGCCTCCGGGTCGTTCGCCAATCATCGGG
>CALACD010000535.1 GCA_937890445.1 uncultured Acidimicrobiia bacterium
AGCCGGTCCTGCCCGGGACCGCCGAAGAGTCGATCGTCTCCGTCGCCACCCAAGAGGACGTCGTCGCCAGATGCCCCGCGGATGTTGTCGTCGCCGGCCAGGCCGCAGATCACATCGGGCCCCTCGGTCCCGACCAGTTCGTCATCGCCGTCGGTGCCGATGATGGTGCAGCCGATCGGCCCGTCGACCAGATCGAGGACGTCGACAACCCCTCGGCCTGCCACGTCTCCCACCGATGCTCCCGGTCGAGCAGCCAGCAGCCGACCTCCGGCGAGGCCGACCACAGCAGCCCCGAGTCGATCGTCGGGAGTGCCGGTACGGACGCTCGTCAACCGAAAGGGGCTGAAGCCCACGGACTCGTCACGTTGGAACGTCATCACGAGATGGCGACGGGAGTTCCCGAGCACATAGGCCGCACCGGCGTCGGCCGTAGAGACCCGGGCGGCGCTGGTGGCCCAGGCCGGCAACTCGACCGTGGTCGCACCGTCCTCGATCACGGTCCACGATCCCAGAGGTTGGGCGAAGAAGGTGTTGGTCTGCACCAGGAACCCGACCTCGGTCGCGACCACGGCGCCGCCGCCTCGATGGCGAACCTCGGTGTCGAGCTCCCACTGGTCGTTGCGTCGTTCGACCAGCTGCAGGTGTCCGGGCTCGGTACGCGACGTCACGCCGCTGATGGCGACGGTGTTGGATCGAAGGGCGAGATGAATGTGGACGTAGCCGGTGTCGATGCTGACCGGTGGTCCGAGACCATCGGGGGTGATGTCGTAGACATCGACCAGCTCACGCCCCTCGGCCGTGGTCCGCACGACCGCGACGAGCGCGTCATTGACGGCCAACGCACCCGAATAGGGCTCGGCCGGCGAGGCAGAACTGCCGGCCGGCTCCAGGGAACCTTCGACCACACGGAGTATGCGCAGTCCGTCGTTGTCGTAGGTGGCCACCGTCGACTGGCCTCCCACGATGGGGCCGGCCGATCGCAGGGTGGCCGAGGCCTGGAGATCAGGCCCCGACAGGAGGGTCGCCGCCGTCTCGGCGACGCCGAAGCGACCCGCGACCAGTGCACCCTCGTGCAGAGCGAACAGCTCGGATCCGAATGCCGACTCGGGGCCCTCGGGCAGATACGGAGCTTCGATGACCGACGGGGCGGTCAGGATCGGGGCCCGCGGCCCCCGGGGTCCCCGGGTCGAATGCGGCCATCAGGACCCACAGCACGAGTGCCGTCACCACGGCCGTCACGAGCCTCGGCTCGGCCTCCCGTCTCCTCCTGCGCATCGTCACGAGTGTGCCACGTGCGGTTCCCGATGAGAAGGCGCCCCATGGGCCAGTAGCCTTGCGGGATGAAACTTGGCCTCACCATCTTCCCCAGCGACAGCACCATCGGCGCCATCGAACTCGGCCGGGAGGCCGACGAGCGCGGATTCGAATCACTGTGGTTTCCCGAGCATTCCCACATCCCCACCAGTCGGGCAACGCCGTGGGGTGGCCGTGAGGGCGCTCCGCCGCTTCCCGACTTCTACTGGCGGTCGCACGATCAGTTCGTGGCCTTGGCTGCAGTGGCCGCCGTCACGACCAACCTGATGGTCGGAACCGGCATCACCCTGGTTGCGCAGCGTGATCCGATCTGGCTGGCCAAGGAAGTGGCGTCACTCGACTCGATCTCCGGCGGTCGCTTCCTGTTCGGCATCGGCTACGGCTGGAACAAGGAAGAACTGGCCCACCACGGGGTGAAGTACACCGAGCGGCGAGCCGTCATCCGTGAACGCGTCCTGGCCATGAAGGAACTGTGGACGCAGGACGAGGCATCGTTCTCCGGCGAGCACGTGAACTTCGACGCCAGCTGGTCGTGGCCGAAGCCGGTCCAGAAGCCCCATCCGCCCGTGATCCTGGGAGGCAGTGCCGGTCCTCGGACAGCGGCCGACATCGCCGAGTACTGCGATGGTTGGATGCCGATCGGGGGACGACACGGCCTCGAGGCCGGCATGGCCGACGTCCGCAAGGCCTGTGAGGCCATCGGCCGTGATCCGGAGACGGTCGAGATCGGTGTGTTCGGCGCTCCTGCCGATGCCGGCGCGCTGGAAGAACTCGAGGCCAAAGGCGTGAAACGAGCCGTGTTCAGCTTGCCGCAGGGTTCCCGGGACGAAGTGTTGACGAAGTTGGACGAACTGACACTGCTGCTCCCCCACTAGCCGCCGAGCGGTAGGCGGCGTCGGCCAGTTCATGAGCTCGCAGAGCGACCCTGAAACTCGGTGACGCGTCGGTTCGGCGCACGATCGACTCGATGAACGCGGCGTCGGGATTGGTCCCCAGACCATCCCGGAGCTGGCCTTCGAGCTCGGTTCCCTCGAGCCGTTGCCGATTCGGGTGCCCGGCCCGGTCGCTGCGTTCAACCGAAACCGGGCCGTGCCAGTCACCCTCGAGGGTCAACACCGCATCGGTGGTGAAGATCTCGACTCGGCGCTGACTGGGACGGCTCAGCACGTCGTGCCAGACCGAGACCAGGGTGGCCTGTGCTCCGGATTCCGCCACCAGCGTGACGGTCGCGCTTTCCTCGATGCCAACGAGGCCATGGTGCTCGTGGGTCACGGCCGACACCGAGACGATCGGGCCCATCAGCCAGTCGATGAGATCGAGATCGTGGATCGAATGCTCCAAGAGGGTGCCGCTGCCGGCGAGCGACGCATCGCCTCGCCAGGTCGAGCCATAGAGGCCCTGGGTCGGGAGATATTGATCGTCGCGGAACACCAGGTTCATGATCGGGCCGCCGTTCAGGGACTGTTTCAGCCAGCGGAACGACGGGGAGCGACGCAGGATCAGCCCCGTCTGGTTGACGATGCCGGCCCGTTCTACGGCCTCGGTCATGGCGCGGGCATCGGCGAGTTCGGTGGCGAGCGGTTTCTCGCAGAAGACGTGCTTGCCGGCCGCGGCGACCGCTTCGACCAGTTCCCGGTGCGCGGCCGTCCAGGTGCAGACGTACACCGCGTCGGAGGCCTCGATGACCGCGTCGCCTGACGACACTGCCGACGCTGCAACGTGCGCAGCGAAGGCCCGGGCCCGCGCCGAGTCGACGTCATGGACCAATCCGATCGTTGCGTCGGGAACGTCGCGCAAGCCGTCGCCGTGATGTCGGGCGATCAGTCCGCAACCCAGGAAACCGACACGGATCAAAAGGTGACGATCTCGGTGCGGTTGCCTCCACCGGACGAGGCCTTGCGACCCACCTCTTCGAGCCGCGATTGCACCCGTTCCAGGGTGGGACGAACCGGGCCGATCGATCCGACCAGCACCGAGGCGGTGAAGCTGACCAGACCACCGTCGAACTCGAGCGGGAACGACACTTCGCTGCGCAGTCGGTCGGCGATCTCGTTCAACTGTTCGAGCGTCGAGTCGGTCGTCAGCAGCGCCAGGAAGGCCTCGTCGTCCAAACGTCCCAGGAGGTCGGGTCCCCGGAGGCGGGCCTGGATTCGCTCGCCGACCTGGCGCGAGACGCGCTCGACGACTCGGGGTCCTCGTTCATCGCGGAGCCGAGGAAGGTCATCGATCCAGATGGCGATGATGGCCAGCGAGGACGGTGCCTTGTTGCCCAGTCGATGATGGAGCTGTTCGAGCACGTGATAGCGATTGGGTAGACCGGTGACCTGGTCGTGGGTGAGCTCACCGCCGGCCAGTGCCGACATCTGATGTTCGACCTCCATGCGACGGATCCCGCAGATCAAGATCGAAGCCGAGAGGCGTCGGATCGAGATCTCGAGCGGAAGCAGCCCACTGGCGAGCCGAAACGACGAGGTCGTCACACCGTCGCCGGTCGCATCGAGGAATGCCGTCAGGGGGAACTGCATCTCGGCCACGGCCAGCTCGGCCAACGGCGAACCGACCAACCGGTTTCGAGGGATGCCCGTGATCGCCACCGCCTCGCCGTTCGCACCCCGCACGATCCCGTCGTCGACGATCAGGCAACCTCCGGGTACGTATCGAAGGACGTCGGCGAGTTTCTCTGCTTCAGCTACCACGGGGCTCCTCACAAAACAGTTCGTCTGCTCTATCGGTTGGGTGGGGCGTTGTCATGAGTAGTCACGACAGGGCCTCGAGCAAGGCGTTCTCCACCACTTCGGTCAACGCGGGGTGAATGTACAGCACGTCATGGGCCAGTTCCTGGGCCGTTTGGTCGAACTGCATGGCCTGGATGATGGGCTGGATGAGACTGGCTGCCTGAGGTCCCATGATGTGTGCTCCGATCAACAGACCGGTCTCGGGATTGACCATCACCTTGGCGAACGATGTGCTGTCCTCCAGCGCCCACCCGTAGGCCGTGCCGCCGTAGTCCCGACGGCCGACCACGAACGGGATGCCCCGGGCCGTGGCCTCTTCCTCGGTCAACCCCACCGTTGCGACCTGGGGGTCGCTGAACACGGCGCTCGGTACTGCCTTGTAGCTGACCTGGCGGGCATCGTCGGGATGGGCCAGATTCCAGAAGGCGACCTTGGCCTCGGCGTTGGCCAGATGCTTCAGCTGATAGGAATTGGCCAGATCACCCAAGGCATACATTCCTTCGATCGACGTTCGCATGGCCTCGTCGACCACGACTCGTCCGTCGGAGTGGGTTGCCAGCCCGATCGCTTCGGCATCCAGGAGATCGCTGTTGGGTCGACGTCCGGTGGCGATCAGCAGTTCGTCCACCTCGATCTGTATCGGCTCACCGTTCTCGTGGCAGTACATCACGATCGAGCCGGAGTCTCGCTGCTCGACGCGTTCGGGAATGCACCCCAGGTGAAGGTCGACCCGGTTGGCGAAGACGTCGGTGAAGCGGCGAGCGATCTCGCCGTCGAAGGCGCGCAGCAGTCGATCGGAGCGATTGAACATGTGGACCTCCGATCCGAAGCCGCTGAAGACGTGACCCATCTCGACGGCAATGAATCCCCCGCCGATGACGCCCAGTCGTCGCGGGAAGGTCGCCAGGCGCATGATCGAGTCCGAGGTGTGGTGGCGCACGAGGTCGAGTCCCTCGATTGGAGGCATGACGGGTCGGGCCCCGGCGGCCAAGAGGAACTTCGGCGCCGTGAGGCGGCGGCCCTGATCGAGGCCATCGGTGATGTAGACCGACCCCGATGTCTCGAAGACCGCGGTTCCTCGCACCAGTGTCACGTTGGGGGTTCCGGTGGCCCGGTACTCCTCTCCACCGGCTGCAATGGGATCGATCCGGCCGAAGACCCGATCCCGCACCGCGGGCCAGTCGACGCTGTGGAACGAGGTGCTGATGCCCAGCTTCGAACTGTCGCTGGCCTGATGGGCGACATCGGCCGGCAGCACGAACATCTTCGACGGGATGCAGCCCTTGTTCAGACAGGTACCGCCGAAGACCGAGCGTTCGACCAGCGCGATCTTCCAATCGCTCAGGTAGTTGGGGATCGAGTTGCCCGACCCGCTGCCGATGATGATCAGGTCAAACGTCTCGGTCACTGCTGGTCCTCTGTCTGTCGTTCGGGTTCGGTCTGGTGTTCAGGAGCGTTCGGTTGCGAGTCTTCCAGCTTTTTCCAGTCGACCTCGTGAGCCTCCAGAGGACGCATGGCGATGTCGATGGCCGTCCAAAGGGTCCGGCTGGAGGGATGGAAGGCAATGGGGACGATCACCGACACTGCGACGGCGAGGGCCGTGAGGCGTCCGACAGGGAAGTCGGGGAATGTGGCCACCAGGCCGCCGACCACGGTGATGGCCAGGAGGCCGAACGTGACGATCGTGTTGAGCCCCACCGAGCCGATCCAATGCCCCTCGATCCGTTCGAAATGCAATCCACAGCGTGGGCAGTCGGGAAGGATGGCCAGCCCTCGGAACAGCTTGCGTTGACCACAGACCGGGCAGGCCCGCGTCGCGCCGCGGGCGAACATCCTGGTTTTGCTCGGGGCCGTGCGGGCGGGCCCGCCGTTCACGGGGTCCATCCTGCGAGCCTCTCCATGGCGCGTTGCATGTCGTCGGCCGATCGGGCGTAGGAGAAGCGCACGAAGTGGTGGCCACGCTGCGGGTCGAAATCGATGCCGGGCGTGACCGCGATGCCGAGTTCGTCGAGCCAACGGGCGCATAGGGCCCGGCTGTCCTCGGTCAGGTGGGAGACATCGGCCCACACGTAGAAGGCTCCGTCCGGCGGGGCGAGTCGGTCGATGCCGGCCGTGGGAAGGCCCTCGAGCAGAATCTGGCGATTGGTGCGGTATTGCTCGACGTTGGCCTCCAATTGGTCCTTGCAGTCGAAGGCGGCCAGACCGGCAATTTGGCTCAACGTCGGTGGCGCAATGGTCAGGTTCTGACTGAGGCGTTCCAACGGCGTGACCAGCGCCTCGGGTGCCACGATCCAACCCAGCCGCCAACCGGTCATCGAGAAGTACTTGGAGAAGCTGTTCATCACGACCACGTCCCCGCCGGACGGCGCGAGGCCCAGGGCGCTGGGAGCAGGTCGGTCATAGGTGCATCCGTGATAGATCTCGTCGGCCACGACCGAGACACCGTTGCGGTCCGCCCAGGACAGTACGGCGGCCAGATCGTCGTGGTACAGGACGGTGCCGGTCGGATTCGACGGGCTGGCGATCACCAGACCGTCCAGGGGCAGGGCGGCCTCGAGTTGGGCGATGGTCGGGCGGAAGTTCGAGCCGGAGCCGACGGCGATGGCGACCGGTTCGATACCGAACGTCCGGAGATCGTTGCGATAACAGGGGTAGCCGGGCTCGAGCACGCCCACGCGGTCCCCCGGGTTCCACAGCGCCAGGAAGGCCAGCACACAACTGCCGGATGCGCCGGTCGTCACCACGACTCGGTCGGCCGGGACGTCGAGTCGGTATTCGTCGGCGTACCACTGGGAGATCCGGTTGCGCAGCGGGGTGATCCCGAGAGCCGTCGTGTAGCCCAGGCGATCGGAACGCAGTGCAGCCTCGGCCGCCCGAAGTGCCCCCCCGGGGGCCGAGGTGGCGGGCTGGCCGACCTCGAGATGCAGCACTTCGTGACCGGCGGCCTCGCGTTCCTCAGCTGCTCGCATGACCTCCATCACCCCGAAGGCGGCGACCTGTCCTCGTTCCGAAACAGCCATGCCCCCTATCCTGCCCGCAGAACCCCGAGAGATGGCAGGTGGAGACATGGCAAGCATCGGATTTGTTGGATTGGGGGTCATGGGGTTCCCCATGGCCGGACACCTACAGCAGGCAGGTCACCAGGTCAAGGTCTACAACCGGACAGCGTCCAAGGCCGAGGCTTGGGTGGCTGCCCACGGTGGCGCCATGGCCGTCACCCCTCGGCAAGCCGTCGAGGGGGCCGAGTTCGCGATCACGATCGTGGGCAACGATGAGGACGTGCGGTCGGTCGTGTACGGCCCCGATGGTGTCCTGGCCGGCCTGGCCGGCGGAGCGATTCTGGTGGACCAGACAACTGCCTCGGCCGATCTGGCCCGGGAGTTGCACAGGGCTTGCGCCGAGGTCGGGGTCGGCTTCGTCGATGCTCCGGTATCGGGTGGACAGGCAGGGGCGGAGCATGGACGACTGACCGTGATGTGCGGCGGTGACACCGAGCCCTTCGAGCGGGCGTCGTCGATCCTCGACACCTATGCGGTGGCCGTCACCCGACTGGGTGCGGCCGGGAGTGGTCAGCTCACCAAGATGGTCAACCAGTTGTGCATCGCCGGGGCGCTCCAGGGTCTGTCGGAAGGGCTGCACCTGGGCATGAAGGCCGGGCTCGACATCGATCAGGTCGTCGAGGTCATCTCGAAGGGTGCGGCCGGGTCGTGGCAGATGGAGAACCGGGGAGCCACCATGTCCCGAGGCGAGTTCGACTTCGGTTTCGCCGTCGACTGGATGCGCAAGGACCTCGGCATCGCGCTGACCGAAGGCAATGCGTTGGGGGCCAGCCTGCCGGTCGGCGCTCTGGTGGACCAGCTCTATGCCAAAGTGCAAGCTCGTGGTGGCGGCCGATGGGACACCTCGTCGCTGATCGACCTGCTCAGCAATCCCTGAGTGATCTAGGTTCCCTGCATGGCATCGTCATCCCTTCAGCTCGGCGCCCATGTCGGCCAACAGAATCTGACCATGAACGAGATGCGGGCCCTGTGGCGCCATCTCGATGCGAAAGGAATGGACTGGATCTCGGCGTGGGACCATCTGTACGAGGCCCCGTACAAAGGTGGAACCGAGCCCCACTTCGAGGCGGTTGCCACCCTGGCCGCGCTGGCCTGCGAGACCACCAATGCCCGGCTCGGCTGTCTGGTGTTCTACGTCGGCTATCGCAACCCCGGGCTGCTGGCTCGGGCAGCGGTGACCATCGATCATCTGTCCGGTGGGCGTTTCGAATTGGGCTTGGGTGCGGGCTGGCACGAGTGGGAGGCCGAGGCGTTCGGGTATGACTTCCCTGGTGTCGGCGCCCGTTTGAGCATGCTGGAGGAGGCGACGGGTCTGATCACCTCGCTGATCGACAACGATCGAACCGACTACGAGGGCACCTACTACCGGGCCGTCGATGCATCGCTCCTTCCCAAGCCGGTCAACAATCATCTCCCGCTCTGGATCGGGGGTGTGGGTGAGAAACGAACCCTGCGGCTGGCAGCCGAGAAGGCTGACGGCTGGAACGCGGCCTACATCACGCCCGAGGAATTCGGCCGCCTCAACCGGGTCCTCGATCAGTGGTGTCATGATCTCGGCCGGGATCCGGCCGAGATCGAGCGTTCGGTCAACCTGCTCTTCAACCTCGGGCTCGATGCTTCGTCGGCCCGCCGGGTCGGGGAAGCCTTCGACGCCG
>CALACD010000536.1 GCA_937890445.1 uncultured Acidimicrobiia bacterium
CGGTGTCGGCACCGGCTGGAACCATGTCGAGTACGAAGCGCTCGGCGTCGAATGGGCCGGCCGGGGAAAGCGGTTCGACGACCAGATCGAGGTGATGCGAGCGTTGTGGACCGGCGAGGTGGTCGATCACACCAGTGACCATCACCGCATCGATCGGGCCAACGTCCTGCCCCGACCCGACAACCCGATCCCCATCTGGTTCGGAGGGTTCTCGCCGGTGGCCATGAGGCGGGCAGCCCGCGTCGGCGACGGCTTCACCTTCGCCAGCGCAGGGACGAAGACGATCGAACAGGCGAACCAGCTGCGGGATGCAGTGAGCGCCGCCGGGCGCGACGGATCGGCGTTCCCCATCGAGTTGACCATTCCGTATGGTCTCGGGGAAGCAAAGTGGGAGTCGCTGGTCGCCGAGGCCGGGGCGGCCGACATCAGCCACGTGTGCGTGAACACGATGAGCACGACGTCTGCATGGTCCGGGACGCCGGCGCCGGATCTCACCACGCCGGCCCAGCACATCACTGCGTTGGAGACCTTCATGGCTCGAGTCAACGGATGACGGCATCCAGCATCTCGGGCGCGGCGGCCATCGTCGGGATCGCCGAGACCGACTACGTACGAGGGGCCGATCAGAGTGTGCCGGAGTTGGTACTCGACGCGTGCATGCGAGCTGTCCTCGACGCCGGCTTGAATCCGAGTGACATCGACGGAATCATTCCGCCTCCAGGATTCATCTCCTCCGAGGAGATCGCCGCGAACCTCGGAGCATCCGAGATTCGCTATGCGGTGACCGTTCACATGGGCGGTGCAAGCCCGACCGCAGCCCTGCAGTCGGCGGTGATGGCCATAGCGGCGGGAATCGCCACCAACGTGGTGGTGACCGTGGGATGGAATGGCTACTCGGCCATGCGACCCCGGGCCGATGTCCGGCCTTCGAAGCGTCGCCTCGATCCAGGGCCCTTCATCGATGTCAGCCGCAACTTCTACGCACCCTACGGCATTCGTTCGGCCGTCCAGTGGTACTCCATGTACATCCAACGCTATGTCGATCTCTACGGCATCACCCCTGAAGATGCCGCCCAGGTGGCACTGACCTGTCGTGACCATGCACAGCTGAACGACAAGGCTCTGATGAAGGGTCGCCCGATGACGATGGATGACTACCTTGCCTCGCCCTACATCACCGAACCGATGCGCAAGCTCGACTGTTGCCTCGAAACCGACTGCGCTGCTGCGATCGTGCTGACGTCGGCCGAGCGGGCAAAGGACCTGCCCCACCGGCCCGTGCTGTGGCTCGGGGGTGCCGAAGGGCACCCCTATCCCGCCGACGAGATCACCAATCGGCGTGACATGCTGCAACTTGGATTGGACGCTGCGGCGCCGCGCGCCTTCGCCATGGCGGGGGTCGAGCCGGCGGAGATGGACTTCCTCCAGATCTATGACTGTTTCACCTATGTCGTGTTGATGGAGCTGGAGGCGATCGGGATGTGCGAGAAGGGCGGGGCCGGTGAGTTCGTCGCCAACGGCAACATCTCCCTGGCCGGCAGGTACCCGATGAACACCCACGGCGGCCTGTTGTCCCAGGGACATTGCTGGGGGCTGAACCACATCGTCGAGGCGACCCGTCAGCTTCGCCACGAAGCCGGTGCTGCCCAGGTGCCCGATGCCGAACTCGGTGTGGTGACGGGCTACGGCGATCTGGGCGACGGCAGTATTGCTGTCTTGGCGAGAGGTTGACGATGAACCCAACGAACGATTCCGACGCTTCGGCGACATCCCCGGCGATCGCCAAGAAGACGGCCAAGAAGTACGTCCCCAAGCCCGAAGGACTGAATCTGGAGTTCCATCGCGCCTGCCTGGCCAATGGCCTGCTGAGCGTGCAGCGCTGCTCGGCTTGTGGCGAGCATCGGCATCCCCCGCGTTGGTACTGTCCGAGCTGTCACTCGGGCGACTACACGTTCGTGCCGGTGTCGGGGCGGGGCGAGATCTACTCGATGGCGATCAACCACTTCACCGTCGATCCCGGATGGGTCGAGGATCTGCCCTACGTGACTGCGGTCGTACAGCTCGACGAGGGCCCCCGCGTCGTCGGTTCGCTCCGGGGCGTGCCTCCCGGTGAGGTGAAGCTGGGGCAGGTGGTGGAGGTGAGCATCGAGGCGCGAGGCGAGGACTTCGCCTTCCTCGTGGTGGCCGTGGCCGGCAACGGAGCATCGGCCGGAAGCGTCACTTCCCACCGCGGATGAGGCGACCGGGCATTGCTCCGGTGTGTTCGCCGTTCTCGTAGGTGACCTCGCCGTGGCAGATGGTCGCCGTGTAGCCGCGTGCCCGCTGCACCAGTCGTCTGCCGCCGCCAGGGAGGTCCCAGACGATGTGGGGGTCCTCGAGGAGCAGCGAATCGAAATCGATGACATTGAGGTCGGCCCGGTACCCATTGGCGATGACGCCGCGATCGGTCAGCCCATAGAGCTTCGCCGTGTCCTGGGTCATCTTGTGCACCGTGAACTCGAGGCCGAGCTTCGGTCCCTTGGTTCGGTCTCGGGTCATGTAGGCCAGCATGTAGGTGGGCACGCTGGCGTCGCAGAGCACGCCACAGTGAGCACCACCGTCGGACAAGCCGAACACCGACGTCGGCTGCTCGATGCGGGTGCGCTGCAGTTCGAGATCGCCCTCGTAGTTGCCGACCAGGTAGAGCAGAGGTCGGCCGCTGGCCATGGCGTCCATGAGTGCTTCTCTCACATCGCAGCCCACGGCTTCTGCGATGCCCGCGAGGGAGTCGCCATGGCCCGGCTCGTAGCTGAGGTCCTGGGGGAGGACGAACATCTTGTCCCAGCTCGAGATCATCTTGTTCGTGTCGGCGTAGCGCGACACCTTGGGCTGGTCGGCCAGAATGCTCGCTCGGAAGTCGGGTTCGAGGAGCCGCTCCCGCTGTTCGTCGAAGGAGAGCTCCTTGATGGTGTCGAACGAGGGAAACTGGCGCATCGGGTTGACGGTGCCTTCGAGCGTCATCAGCACCGAGGCCGGTCGGGCCCCCACCTGGGGTCGGAACTCCACACCGGCGGCATTGAGGCGATCAGCCAGATCCCAGACCTTCTCGCTCACGTTCGAAGCGACGAGCGCGGTGACGGGTCGACCGGTCCGGCGCGCAATGTATTCGATCCAGTACTGCTCCTCGGGCTGATCGAGATGGTCGGAGATGATCTCCATGGTGCCGTGGTCGAGTTCGGCGAATGCTTCCCCGATGGCCATGATCTCGTCGGCGGTGGCGTTGGTCCCGGGCACGTGATTGCCGGCCTTGTCGAGGTGGCCATAGAAACGCGATGTCGAGAACCCGAGAGCGCCGGCGGCCATGGCGGATCGGGTGATGGATGCCATGGCCGCGATGTCATCGACGGTCGCGTCGTCATAGCAACGTTCGCCCATCACGTAGTGGCGGACGGCAACGTGAGGAACCTGGGCCCCGATATCGATCGAGTACGGCGTGTCGATGGCGTCGAGGTACTGGTCGAAGCTCTCCCAGCCCCACGGGATGCCTTCGTGGAGCGCCGTGCCCGGGATGTCCTCCACGCTCTCCATGAGCTCGACCAATGCCGTTTCGCTGCCGGGGCGGACCGGAGCGAACCCGACCCCGCAGTTGCCCATGACGATGGTGGTGACTCCATGCCAACTGCTCGGCGTGACCTGCTTGTCCCAACAGACCTGGCCGTCGTAGTGGGTGTGAATGTCCACGAAACCGGGGGTGACGAGTTGTCCCGTGGCATCGATCTCGTGGCTGGCCGTGGCGGCGATGGGTCCATTGGATGCAGGGACGACCTCGACGATGAGACCGTCGGCAATGGCGACGTCACCGACGAAGCCTGGTGCGCCGGTGCCATCGATGATGGTGCCTCCCCGGAGGATGAGGTCGTAGGTGTCGGCATCGATTCTGCTCGTCATGGCGGTGCTCCTCGTGTGGTCCCGAGCACGACGCTACTACCGCTCGGATGCTGCCTCGTCGCCGGTCAGGCGACCGTCTGCTCCAACTCCGACACCTCGTCGAACGCCCGGTGTCGATTGGGAACCAGACGGATGGTCGAACTCGCCTTGGCGAGGATGTTGCCGTCTCCATCGAGCAGTCGCCCTTCGGTGAAGACGGTCTGCTTGCCTGCCCGTTCGATCCAGCCTTCAGCGACGACCGGGCCGGGCGTCGCCGGCTGGAAGAAGCTCACCTTGATCTCGAGCGTGGCGATCCAGAAGTCGGTCGTGTAGCGGGCGATGCACGCTTGTGCCATCGCCGAATCGATCCACCCGGACACGAAGCCACCCTGGGCAACGCCTCCGGAATGACACATCGCGGGGCTGCACGTGAACTTCAGCACCGCTCGCCCCGACTCACCATCGGAGACGGTCACCCGACCGTTGCCGAGCGTGGCGAGCACATCGTCATCGTCGACGTCATCGTCGACGTCCAGACCCGTTGGGTTGGTTGCACTCATTCCTTGGACACCCTTTCGAAACCGATCATCGGTCCAGCGCGAAACCGACCTCGCACATCATGCGGCGTTCGACCCGCCAAACCAAGATGAGCCACGTCCTCCCTACTCCGACCTCGGGCAGGCATGGGTTGCGTTCGGCCCGATCTGGCGTAACGTG
>CALACD010000537.1 GCA_937890445.1 uncultured Acidimicrobiia bacterium
GGACCGAGGACGCCAGCGTCAGCATCCCCGCGATCAGGGCCGCCGCCCGAAACACCTGATCGGCATTGATCTCGAACGTCTCGTAGTCGCCGAGCTCGAGGATGAAGTTCTCGATGTTCGTGATCACGTCGGCGGCGACAGCAACATTCCACACCAACACCGAAGCCAGGAGAAAGGCCGAAAACACGCACAGGTGAAAGAGCACCGAGAAGGTGAGCACTGACCAGGGGTCGATGTGGCGAATGACTCGACGAGACTTGCGCGCCCTCAACTTCTGACGCCGTCGGGCCGGCGCGATCACGGGAGACGATGCCGCAACCGGTTCGACATCACCCGCAGGGGGCTCGACCGGGGCGTCCTCGATGATGGTTATGTCATCATTCGACCGTCGAAGGTCCACCGAGTCGGTATCGATGGTAGCCCCGATGGATGTGTCGGTCAGATTCATGACAGGGGCCTCTCCGTCGGCCATCTCGCGTTTCTGCTCCCCGACGGTGGCGATGTCGAGATCGACAAGCTCGATAGCGGAAGACGCGATGGCGTCGTCAGCAGAGGGAGGCGGAGGCAGTTCGCTCTCGAGATCTGCGGGCGAAGGAAGCGGTGCGGTGTTCGTGTCGACCCCATTGTTGAAGAACACCACCGGTTCGACCCGATCCGCCACCACCTCCGATTCGGACTCGTCGGTCAGCGGGTCGACGGATCCCTCGTCGTCGGATGCGAGAGCATCCGCGTCGATGACGTCCGCGTCCTCATCATCCACGTCGAGAAGATCTGCATCGACAGCAGCGCCCTCCAGTTCGTCGCCGATCCGGAGCGCATCGTCTGTCTCGACCACTGCATCAGCGACCACTGCATCAGCGACCACTGCATCAGCGAGGGAGTCGTGGTCACGGTCTTCCCGGGTCAGATCGACGACGAAGCCATCGAGATCGTCCGCTGATTCTGCCTCCACGATCTCGATGTCGTCGCCCGAAGAATCGTCCACTTCGTCGATCAACGCGAGGTCTGTCGCTGATTCGGCGGAAGAGGCCTTCCGGGTGCCGTTCTCGATCATTCCGGCTGCCTCGGTACTGATCGGTTCGAACCCGAGGGCTTCCACCAGGTCGTCTCCGATGACGGCCGAATCCTTCGACGTCATGTCCTCCGCTGCCATAGAAGGGGCAGTCTACGGCTCAACCAGGTGCAATGACGGGCACCCCTACGGAGAGATCTCGAGTCGCTGCTCGGCTCTGGCCTGGGCGCGGACTCCGCCCCGGTCGACGACAACCCATATCGTCGAGCCCTGGTCGGAGAAACGGACCAGGTCCGCATCGTTGGCTCGAGCCAGACTTCTCGCACCGTCCACGCCATCGACGGCGCCCGCGAGCGCTGCCGCATCGGCCGCACTCTGAGCTCGAGCCCGGCGCATGGTCCGCTCCCCGACCCCGGCCAACACCACCGCCATCACCATCACACCGACCAACATCAATGCCATGACGACCAAGGCCGCGCCTCGTTGATCCGAATTCCCCTCGCCTCGACGTTGCACGATGACTCCTCCTGTCGTTGCTCACGTTGGGGGGAAGTTGCTCACGTTTTGAGACGACGAACGTCGAGGGGAGGAACAAGCAGGTCCTCTGCTCAGTCGACGCCGTCTATCTCGTCGAAGCCACCGTCGATGCCGCTGTCGTCATCGCCGATCTCGGAATCACCGACAAGAGCGATCGCGTCGGGAGTGATCGTGAGCAGGAGGGCAACAGCGGCCACCCGATCACCACTGGACAGGTTCATCACTCGCACGCCAGTCGCATCCCGTCCCTGTTGCGAGATCGAGGCCACCAAGGTGCGAATCACCACACCATTGGCCGAGATCAGCAGGACTTCGGCGTCGTCCGACACGAAGAAGGCACCGACGACCCGACCCTTCTTCTCGTTCACCGTGACGGTGCGCACTCCCAGACCGCCCCGGCCCTTGGGGGTGAAGAGGTCCGGATCGGTCCGCTTGCCGAATCCTTCGTCCGTCACCACCAGCAACTCCGTTGCCGGCCGGAACACATCCATGCTGACCAGTTCGTCGCCGGCTCGGAACCGCATTCCCCGAACGCCCGCCGCCGTGCGGCCCATGGGGCGCACATCGGCCTCCCGGAACCGAAGCGCCTGACCCTGACGCGACACCATGAAGATGTCCTGATCGCCGTTGGTGGCGACCACCGACACCAGTTCGTCACCATCGACAAGGTTGATGGCCCGCAGACCGGCTTTCAAGGACGAGTCATACGCCGTGAAGAGTGTCTTCTTGACTCGACCCTGGCGGGTTGCGAAGAACAAGAACCGATTCGTCTCGTAGTCGCGCGTATCGATGATCGCCTGGATCTGCTCCTGATCCTGAAGCTGCAGCAGATTGACCAGAGCCAAACCTCGTGACGTCCGACTACTCACGGGAATCTCATGGGCCTTGATCCGGTAGACGCGGCCCTGGTTGGAGAAGAACAAGAGGTACGCGTGCGCAGTGGTATGGAGCAGATGCTCGACGAGATCGTCGTCCTCCTCCTTGAGCTTGGCGCCGGTCACGCCTCGGCCTCCTCGGGCCTGGGTACGGAACTCCTCGGCCGACACCGCCTTGATGTAGCCGGTGCTCGACAGCGTGACCACGAGATCGTCATCGTCGATGAGGTCCTCGATATCGAGCTCCCCAGGATCAAAGGTGAGCTCGGTCCGGCGATCGGTGGCGAACTCTGCTCGGATCGCCGCCAACTCGTCCTTGATGACACCGTCGAGCTTGCCTTGATCGGCCAGGATGGCCTCGAGTTCTGCGATCGTGGCCCGGAGCTCGTCGAGTTGTTCCTGGAGCGTTGCTCGGTTCAAGCGGGTCAGGCGGACCAACTGCATGTCGAGAATGGCGTTCGCCTGATTCTCGGAGAAATCGAATCCCTGCCCCATCAGCCGATTGCGGGCTTCTGCTCGGTCTTCGCTGGCCCGGATGGCCGCGATGATGGCGTCGATCATGTCCAACGCCCGAATCAGACCCTCGAGAATGTGGGCTCTTCGCTGTGCTTGTTCGAGACGGTATTCGCTCCGACGCCGTACGACGTCACGTTGATGCTCGGTATAGGCCACCAACGCGTCCCGCAGATTGAGCGTTCGGGGAATGTCGTCGACCAGAGCCACCATGTTCACGCTGAAGGTCGTCTGCATCGGCGTGTACTTGTAGAGGTTGTTCAGCACGACCAGGCCCGTGGCGTCACGCTTGAGCTCGAAAACCAGGCGGAGTTTGCCCTTGGCCGACTCGTTGCGAATCTCTCGGATGCCCGTCATGTCACCCTTTTCGACCAACTCAGCCGTCTTGCGGGCAATCTGGTCCACCGACGTCTGATAGGGAACTTCGGTAACGACGATCGAATCGTTGGTCTTGCCTTCGACGATCTCCGCCACGGCCCGCATCTTCACCGAACCCCGACCAGTGGCGTAGGCGTCTCTGATCCCGACCCGGCCCAAGACTTGCGCCCCGGTCGGGAAATCGGGGCCCTTCACGAACTCGGTCAGATCTTCGACCGTGGCCGCAGGGTGGTCGATCAGATGGGTGACTGCGTCGATGACCTCGCCGAGATTGTGGGGAGGAATGTTGGTGGCCATTCCCACCGCGATGCCTTGGCTCCCATTCACCAAAAGGTTCGGGAAGCGACTGGGCAACACCGTCGGCTCACGTTGCTTGCCGTCGAAATTGTCCCGGAAGTCGACCGTGTCTTCATCGATGTCGGCCAGTAGTTGCATGGCCAACGGCGTGAGCCGGCACTCGGTGTAGCGGTAGGCGGCCGGTGGGTCGTCGGGCGAGCCGAAATTGCCGTGCGGGTCGATGAGCGGATGGCGCAGCGAGAACGATTGACCCATGCGAACCAGTGAGTCATAGATGGCCTGATCGCCGTGCGGGTGGTACTTGCCAATGACATCCCCCACGACGGTTGCGCATTTGACGTGACTGCGGTCCGGGCGATGGCCGGCATCGAGCATCGACCACAGGATCCGGCGGTGGACCGGCTTCAGCCCATCGCGAGCATCGGGAAGGGCCCGAGACACGATGACCGACATCGCGTACTCGAGAAACGACTGCTCCATCTCGGCCTGGATCTCGATCGGTTCGATGGCATCCAGGTTCGGGCCACCGGGATCGGCAGCAACGGTCTCACCGGGAGCCGGATCGTCCTCGGCTTGGCCCGAAGGCTCATTGTCGATTGGTTCGTCCGGTGGCAGGTCGGTCATGGGTGCACCCGTTCGAAATCAGATGTCCAGGAAGCGAACATCGTCGGCATTGGTCTGGATGAAGTGTTTGCGGCTCTCGACGTCATCGCCCATCAGAACCGAGAACACCTCGTCGGCGATGGCGGCCTGTTGCACATTGACCTGGAGCAGCGTGCGGGTCGCCGGGTTCATGGTCGTTTCCCACAACTCGTCGGCATCCATCTCACCCAAACCTTTCAACCGCTGATATTCGGCGTTGGGGTGGGTCACGCTGTACGCATCTCGGGCGATGTCGTCCTTGAGGTAGATCTTGGACTTGCCGACCTCGGTCGAATACAGCGGCGGTTGAGCGATGTAGACATAGCCCGCCTCGACCATCGGCCGCATCTGTCGGAAGAAGAAGGTCAGCAACAACGTCCGAATGTGGCTGCCGTCGACGTCGGCGTCGGCCAGGAGGATGATCTTGTGGTAGCGAACCTTGGCAACATCGAAGCCCTCGCCGTCGTTGCCTTCCTCGACCGGTTCTCCCAGTCCAGCTCCGATGGCCTGGATCAGAGAAACGATCTCCGTGTTCTTCAGCATTCGGTCGGGTCGAGCCCGCTCGACGTTGAGGATCTTCCCTCGGATCGGCAGGATGGCCATCGTCCCGGAGTCTCGGGCTTCCTTGGCCGAACCACCGGCCGAGTTCCCCTCGACGATGTAGAGCTCGGATGCCGAGGGGTCCTTGCTCCGACAGTCGGCCAACTTGCCGGGAAGTCCAGCGCCGTCCAACGCCGACTTGCGACGAATGGTCTGGCGCGCGGTCGTTGCTGCGATGCGTGCCTTGGCCGCCATCGTTGCCTTGGCCACGATGGCCCGAGCCTCACGCGGATGCTCTTCGAACCATTCTCGGAGCTTCTCGTTCGTCGCTTTCTCAACCAGAGACCGAACCGACACGTTGCCCAGCTTCGACTTGGTCTGACCCTCGAACTGCGGCTCGTGGATACGAACCGAGATGATGGCCGTGAGGCCCTCCCGAATGTCCTCTCCCTGGAGGTTCTCCTCCTTCTCCTTGAGCAAGCCTTTCTCGCGGGCATAGGTATTGACCGTACGAGTCAGTGCGGTACGGAATCCCTGCTCGTGCATCCCGCCCTCGAGGGTCGAGATGCCGTTGGCGAAACTATGGATCCCGTCGGACTGATAGCCGGTATTCCATGCGAAGGCAATCTCGACTTCTTCTTCGTTGCCCTTCTCCTCGTACCAGCCGATCTCCTCGAAGAGCGCTTCTTTCGATCGGTTGAGATGCAACACGAAATCTCGAATACCACCGTCGTAACGATGCACGACCTCTTCGAAGTCATCATCGCGATCGTCGGTGACATGAAACTCCAGACCTGCGTTGAGAAACGCCATCGTCTGGAAACGCTCGACCACGGTCTGCGTACGAAAATCTATGCCTTCCTTGAAGATCGAGGCATCCGGCCAGAAGCGCACCGTTGTTCCACTGCGGGGTGATCCGTCGGCTTGCAGAGGTGAATCCCCGATGACCGTGAGCTTTCGATCAGGGGCACCTCCATCACGAAAGGACATGAAGTGTCGCTTGCCATCGCGATCGATCTCGACTTCGACCCGAGAGGACAGCGCGTTGACAACCGAGATGCCGACGCCATGAAGGCCGCCCGACACTTTGTAGCCCTCGCCCCCGAACTTGCCGCCGGCGTGGAGCACGGTCAGCACGACTTCGGCCGCGGTCATGTCCTCGTACTTGTCATGTTTGCCGACAGGAATGCCTCGCCCGTCGTCGATGACCTCCATGCCGCCATCTGCCAACACTCGGATGTCGATGCGTTGACAGTGACCGGCCATGGCCTCGTCCACCGAGTTGTCGACCACCTCCCACACCAGATGGTGCAGACCGGTGGAGCCGGTCGAGCCGATGTACATCCCGGGACGTTTGCGGACGGCTTCGAGACCCTCCAGCACCTGGATGTCGCTCGCGTTGTAGCTGCCGCTTTCCGGCGATGCTGCCGGCGTGTGGTCGGGTTGCGTTGTTGAGGTTGGATCCATGAGAGATGGGGCTCACGGAGCAGTGTCTACCCGCTCCGAGCGCTTGCCCATCGTACCATCCACCGCACCTCGGACGGTGCTCTCGACCTGCTGCTTTCAGCGTCCGATGCGTAGTTGCACTCGTCGTACCTCCACCCCTTCGAAGAGGTAGGCACAGCGTTTGGTGATCTGCGATTCCATCCAACCGATCTGGGACGCCCACGTTGCGTCCTCACACCCGATGACCAGTACTCCGTCGAGCATTTCGATGGGTCGAGATCGTTGGGCCAAGGCCGGTCCGACGACTTCGGGCCAACGTTCGTGAAGGTCGCCCAGAGCCTTCACGGGGGGAGCCCCCATCTGTTTCAGGAATCGCTCCAACGTGTCGCCGAGCGACGCTGGTCGCCACCCCACCGTTCCGGCCCGCCAGCCTTCTGGCGACGTCATGTCGATCGTCTCATATCGCTGCGTCCTGTTGAAAGGTCGACCCGTCGTAGCGGAGGATCTGCTCGGGCACCGTAGCCGGAGGAAGACCTGATGCGCTCGAGATGACGGTCTGACCGGGGGGCAACGTTGCCAGCAACGCCGTCGCTCGATCTGGATCGAGTTCCGACAACACGTCGTCGAGGAGCAGCAATGGCGGATCGCCGATGCGGTCAGCGATCAGACGATGCCCAGCGAGCCGCAGTCCGAGCGCCAGGGTACGTTGCTCTCCCTGGGAGGCTTCGGTCCGGCTGGCCAAGCCGTTGAGACCCAGGACCACATCATCACGGTGGGGTCCGAGAGTACTCACCCGTCGGCGGAAGTCGGTTTCGCGCACGTCTTCCAGTGCTGCTGCCAGCGATTGATCGCCCCACGAGGGACGGTAGGTGGCGACGACAACGGCCGCGCTTGCCGACAGACGTTCGTAGCTGTCGACCACCAAGGGCATCAACTCCGTGAGCACGGCGTAACGTGCTTCGAGCACGCGCTCGCCCAGTGAGGCGAACTGCATGTCCCAGACATCGAGGGTCGACCGAGTCATCTCGTCCACCCGTTGCGGGGCCGCCTTCAGCAGCGCATTGCGCTGTCGCACCACTCGTTCGAAATCGGAGAGCAACTGATCGGCCCGCGGATCCAACGCCACGATGAGATCGTCGAGGTATTCCCGTCGAACCGACGGTCCGTCCTTGACCAGCGACAGATCATCGGGGGCGAACACCGTCACCCGGAGAGCCCCCAACAGATCCCTGGACCGAGCCAACTTCTGTCGGTTGACTTGGACACGCGTCCGGCCCTTGGCCAACTCGAGTTCGATGAGGACCTCTCGGCCGTCTCGCTCGCCTTCGGCCCGAACGATCGCTCGGTCTGCACCACGACGGATCATGCTCTCGGTCGGAGCTCCACGAAAGGACTTCAACGTCGCGAGCAACCCGATGGCTTCCATCAAGTTGGTCTTACCGACGCCATTCGGGCCGAGGACCGCCGTAAGGCCATCGCCCAACGACAGTTCGAGCTCGTCGTAACTACGGAAGTCGTTCAGCCAAATCTTGCTGAGTCTCAACCCACCGGCCTACGAAACCCGTACGGGCATGAGCAGGTACAGGAACTCGTCCAACTCGGCGATCCGGACCAGCGCTGGCTTGAGCTCATCGATGGTCGACAGCGTGATGTGTTCACTGGTCGCAACTTCGATTCCCTCCAGAAGATACTGCGGGTTGAAGGCAACGGTGAGCGGATTCCCGACGTAGGTTCCCTCCACCTGCTCGCGGGCGTTGCCCACGTCCTGGGTGGTGGCCACCAGCTCGAGACCATCCTCGGACATCTCGAGTCGCACCGGGGTGGCTTCGCGGGCAAGCAGCTTGACCCTCCGCAGCGCATCCAGGAGATCATCTCGGCGCACCGTCAGGACATTGGGATGGCTCTCGGGAATCAGTCCTCGATAGTTGGGGAACTCTCCCTCGATCAATCGGGTGACCAGTGAGACACCACCGACCTCGAACGACGCCTCCCGCTCACCGAGACGAAGCTCGACCTGATCTCCTTGTCCCAGGATTCGGTTGAGTTCGGTGAGAGCTCGAGAAGGAATCAGAACGGTTTGTCCCTCGTCCAGAACGGATATCCCCGGCACATCACGCATCGACAGACGGTAGGAATCGGTAGCCACCAGCCGAAGGCCCCCCGCCTCGGCCGCCATCAACACTCCGGTCAGAATGGGTCGAGAGTCATCGGAGCTGGCGGCAGGGACCACCTGTTTGAGGGCGTCGGCCAACAGCTCGGACTTGATCGATACCGGGTCGCTCGCCAGCACGGTCATCTGAGGGAACTCGTCTCCCGCGATCAGACGAATACTGAACTGGCTACGGCCGGCGCTGATCGACAGCTCGTCGTTCTCCGCCGACAGCACCACGGCTCCGGGTTCCAGTGCCCGCACGATGTCGGACGCCAGGCGTGCAGGAATGACCGCCACCCCGTCCTCCTCGCCCGACACGGTGACCGAGACGGTGATCGTCAGATCCAGATCACTTCCCGTCAATTGCAGTCGGTCGCCACGGAGATCGGCTCGCACGCCAGACAGGCCCGGCAAACCACCACGTCCACTCACAGCGCGGCCAGCGGTGCCTAGTGCTTCGATCAGTACATCTCGTTCGCAACGGAACTTCACCGGCGGGGCTCCCTTGTCCTCAACTCTTGTTGTTCTCTTGTCTTCAAAATGAGGGAAGTAGTAGTAGGTGTTGTGGATTGTGGATCAACTGGCATTGTGGCTGGTCAGCTTAGGTGTGGTCATCCACCGGTTGGCGCCGACTGTCCCCAGGCCTCGATCCTGGTTCACCTGGCCTGGGGATGAAGCAAGCGTTGTCCCCTGGCAGTACACACCGCTGTCCACCTGATTTCCACGGTGTTGTCCCCGGTGTTGTCCCCGGTCCCGGTTGCGGCCGGAGTGACGAGCACAGGTGATCATTCGCTCACCCGTGCTCGTTGGCGGACGGTCTTCTCGAGTTCGGTGACATGGTCGTAGATCTGCGATCGCTCCTTCATGAGCGCTCCGATCTTGTCGCAGGCATGCATGACCGTGGTGTGGTCTCGACCTCCGAACTCACGTGCGATGAGCGGATAGCTGAGATCAGTCAGCTCCCGTGTGATGTACATCGCCATCTGACGGGCAATGACCAGCGGCCTCCGGCGTGACTTGCCCACGAGCTCTTCGATCGTGAAGTTGAACTGCTCCGAGGTGGCGCTCAGGATCATGGGCACCGTGATTGGTCGGGGCTGGCGGTCGGCAATGAAGTCACGCAGGATTCGCTCGGCCAAGTCACGGGTCATGGGTTCACGATTGAGGTTCGCGAACGCCGTGACCTTGTTGAGAGCCCCCTCGAGCTCTCGGATGTTGGTCGTGATGTGCGTGGCGATGAACTCACTGACCTCGTTGGGCAGGAAATAGCCATCTCGGTCGGCCTTCTTGCTGAGAATCGCCATCCGGGTCTCCACGTCAGGCGGCTGAATGTCCGTCAGTAGACCCATCATGAACCGGCTTCGCAACCGATCTTCCAACGTTGGTATCGCGTCGGGTGGACGATCGGAGGAGAGCACGATCTGTCGATTGCTCCCGTACAGATCGTTGAATGTGTGAAAGAACTCTTCCTGAAGGCCGTCGCGGCCAGCAATGAACTGGATGTCATCGACGAGCAGTACGTCGATCTGCCGATATCTGCGTTTGAAGTCAGCGGTGGAGGAGTTCTTGATGGCGTCCACGAACTCGTTGAGGAAGGTCTCGGTCGACACATAACCGACCTTCATTCGAGGGTAGACGTCGTTGACGTAGGACTCGATCGCCCGCAGGAGGTGAGTCTTGCCCAGGCCGGCAGCGCCGTAGATGAACAGTGGGTTGTAGCTGCCGCCGGGACGTTCGGCCACCGACAGTGCTGCGGCATGGGCGAAGCGATTCGATGGGCCGATGACGAAACTCTCGAAATTGTAACGTTGCGCTGGTTCGGGGCTCGGGCTGCGGTACTCGTCGGGACCCGAGGCCCGGCGATTCGAGGCCGTGCCGGTGACACCGGGTGCATCGAGATCGATGGTCAGGTCGAGATCGTCGTGGACCGTGATGCCGTCTGTGGCATCCGGATCGAACAGTTTCGGCGGTGACGCATCGAGTTCGATGATGAGTTCATGACCGATGGCCTCGGCGACGGCGTCCTCGACCAAGGGTCGGTATCGACCGTCGAGCTTTTCCCGGATGATGGCATTGGGTACCGACAGGATGAGGCGGTCACTGGTGACATGCACCGGCGAGACCTGAGCGAACGTGCTCTGCCACACGCCATCGGACACCTGGCTCCGAAGCAGGTCGGAAGCTTCGAGCCAAACCCGGTCGGCGGCTACCATCTCCGTGCCTTGCGTCGTCTGGAACCTCGCCCCGTCATGCTCGCCCCGTCCACGATCGGGGTCGCCCCCTCGTGTATCCGAACACATCGTGCAACCCACCACATCGTGTAACCCACCACATCAGGTCGGGTTGCACTGTTCGCACTGGCGATTCCGTTGGCATGGAGAGAGAACAACCATCATCATCAGGTGGGGTGGGAACTCGTTGATCCCCAGATACCACAGGTTTTTCCACAACCACGACGTTCTCCGGTCGTTGCGGGCGAACGAGGAGCGCTGCAGTGCGATCTGGATACTTCGGTCAGACTGTTTCGGCGCACGCCAGCCACGGTTTCAAGACTGCTGCACATGCCCCGTTCCCAGCCGTGCGTAGGGATCGAACCTCACGCACTTCAGGGTCCGATGACGTTACCAGCGAGTACCAGCAACCGCACATGGAGCTGTGGAAAAGTGCGTGTGAGTCCGGTCGACACAGCTCCGCGATGGGCATTGGGTGACCGGCTGCTCGACCAAGGGTGGAGCCGAATCGTTCTGGCCCTAACATTTGTCCGGTCTGTTGTCGCTCCGATTGTGGAGCCGGCAACCGCATCCATTCAATCCGCATCGCCTAGTCGCCGCCGCAAGGCTCTGGTCGGCCTCCGATGCGGCCTCGAAAACCGTCGGCGACCCAGTGGCTTCAGACGGCGAAGGAGCATCGTGACCAAGCGAACGTTTCAGCCCAACAACCTCAAGAGAGCCCGCAAGCATGGCTTCCGGGCTCGGACGTCCACCCGGGCCGGACGAGCCGTGCTCCGGGCCCGTCGCCTCAAGGGTCGTCACAAGCTGAGCGCCTGATCGAGCGAGAGCGTGATCGGATCGGTTGTGGGCACTGGAGCCTTCCGAGTTCTGCGAACCGAGGGCCGTCGCGTTACTCATGGGCCGATACGTGTGAGATTCGTCCCCGCCGAGCAGGCAGAGCCACGATTGGCCTTCGCCATCGGCCGCCGATTTGGCAACGCCGTCGAGCGCAATCGGGCTCGACGGCGTCTCCGACCAGCCTTCGAGCAGGCGTTCGAGCGGAATCAGGCACCCATCGGTGATGTGCTGGTGTCGTGTTCGCGCTCCGTGCTGACTCTCACTCACAGTGAACTTGCCGTCCATGTCGACGGTGTCGTTCGACGACTGGAAGGGCGTCGCACTTGATGGCCAGGACAATCCTCTGGTTCTTGCGCATGTACCAGGCAACGGCATCCGTCCGACGTCCCCGGTGTCGCTATCTGCCGACGTGTTCCACGTATGCGGTCGAAGCCATCGAGGTCCATGGGGTAGGACGAGGTTCATGGTTGGCCATTCGTCGCATCAGTCGATGCCACCCATTCGGATCCTTTGGGTACGACCCTGTTCCTGAGCCCTCGCCAGGTGTTCGTCACGACACCACGAAGGCCCCTCGTACCGACATCACACCTCTGGAGATCTCGTAGTGGTCATTTTCAATGGGTTGATCGATTTCGTCGCACGAGTTCTTGCGTTCTTCTATTCGCTGCCCGTCGTTGGTGGCAGCTATGGCATCGCCATCATCCTGCTGACCTTCGCCGTGATGGTCTTGCTCATGCCACTCACGCTCAAGGCCACCCGCAGCACCATCAAGATGCAGCAGGTCCAGCCCGAATTGCGTCGTTTGCAGAAGAAGCACAAGAACGACCGTGAGACCATGAACGCGGAGTTGATGAAGCTCTACTCCGAGAACGGAATCAATCCGATCGGCGGTTGCTTGCCAATGCTGGCTCAACTGCCGTTCTTCTTCGTCCTCTTCCGAATTCTCTCCGGTTTGACCCAGCGCGCCGAGGACACTCCCTTCTATGCACTGGCCAGCGTCATCCGTACGGATGTACGTGGGCTTCCTGCGCAGGACGGGCGGCTCTTCTCGCCTCAATATCTCGACATCCAGAGCGATCTCTACCAAGATCTCCATCGTTCGACCGAGATGAATTTCGGCCCGTTCGACCTGGCCGAACGGGCGCTCGAGGTACTGCGCGACAACTTCGTCACGGCGATCCCGTATGTTCTCCTGATCATTTTCGTCGTGGCCTCCAGCTACTACCAGCAGCGTCAGGTGTCGGCCCGTCGCAGCCCATCCGACGCGGATATGTCACCGATGATGCAACAGCAGCAGATGCTGCTGAAGATCTTGCCTCTCATGTCTGGCGTCTGGTCGTTCCTCTTCCCGGCTGGACTGGTCCTCTACTGGGCCACCTCCAACTTGTTCCGAATCGGGCAGCAGAGTTACATCACGCATCAGATCTACGGCAAGGAGGCAGCTGCACTCGAAGCTGAAGCAGCCCTCCGGCCCAAGAAGGTCGTCGAGGACGACGATGACGAGGAGCCGGCACCGAAACCCAAGAAGACGAAGCCACCCCGAATCGAGCAGTCGTCGGTCACCGGTGAGCCGGCAGCCACGAATGGAGCGACCAAGGATCGTTCAGCCCAGTGGCAGGAACTGCGCGCCCAGAAAGCTCGCGTCAAGAGCAAACAACATTCGAAACAGCCGCCGAGCCGGGTGACGCCCAAGGGAACGCAATCTGGCCAGGCCAAGAAGAAGAAGAGGTAGCAATGGAGTGGGTCGAAACCACCGCCAAGACCGTCGACGAGGCAAAGGAACTGGCGCTCGACAAGCTTGGTGTCGATGAGACGGACACCGAGTTCGAGATCCTGGAACAGCCCAAGCAAGGCCTGTTCGGCCGGGTTCGAGGCGAAGCTCGTGTTCGGGCACGAGTGACGCCAAAGTCTCCTCGTGCCAAGGAAGAGCGACGAGATCGCAAGCGACGCCCGGCGAAGACAAAGCCTGAGGCCGATGCTGTGACTGCGACTGTGAGCGATTCCGAGGAGGCTCCTCGCAGCGGCGGGCGAAAGGTTGGACCAACCCAGGGCGGGGCAAATGGGCGCGGCCGCAATGGTGGAGGAAGTGAAGCAGGAGCGACACGAAAGCGGCCCGTTGAGCGGCCACGAGCAGAGGATGCGCCGATGGAAGATGTAGCGAACAGCGTGCAGGAGTTTCTCGATGGGCTGACGGCCGCGTTCGGAATCGACACACCTGTCACACTCGAGACCGACGACGAGAGCATCATGGCTCACATCGAGGGGAAGCACGGTCTGTTGCTCGGCCCAAAGGCCCGCACCCTCGACGCGATTCAAGAACTCACACGTGTGACGGCACAACGAGCAGCCCCGTCCTCGGTTCGGATCAAGGTCGATGTGGGCGGATACCGAGAGGCCCGCCGTGAGGCTCTGGCCAGCTTTGCCCAACAGGCGGCCGATCGGGCAATGGCAGAAGGTATCGAGGTGGTACTGGAACCGATGAACTCTGCCGATCGCAAGGTGATCCACGATGCCTTGACCGAGGTGGCCGGTGTCAGCACCCGTTCGGCAGGCAACGATCCGAGTCGCCGAGTCGTCGTCGTGCCCGATGGCACCGGCGATGACAACGGCGTGGACGGCTCAGATGTGGAAGACTCCAGCGGAGATGACCACGCCAGCTGACGAGAAGATTCTCGCCGTTCTCGAGCGGGCCCGGACCGTGGGATTCCTCGGTCCGGGCCCGCTTCGCGTTCATCTCGAGCACGCGCGTTGCTTCGAGCCCGCGCTCGATGAAGGCGTCACCCGAATGATCGATCTCGGATCGGGCGGCGGTCTCCCGGGGTTACCGATCTTCATCGATCGAACCTCTCTCGAGGGAGCGCTCTTGGATGCGTCGGCTCGGCGCTGCGCCTTTCTGACCTGGGCCGTGTTCGAGTTGGGGCTGCGTGATCGAGTTGAAGTCATCGAGGGTCGGGCCGAGGAGTTGGCGCATACCGACCTGCGAGCCAGTTTCGATGCGGCCGTGTGTCGAGGCTTCGGACCGCCCGCGATCACGGTCGAATGCGCTATGCCGTTCGTCCGACGGAAGGGCGTTGTCGTGATCAGCGAGCCGCCCGAACGTCGACCGTGGCCAGAAGCACAGCTGACGACGCTCGGCCTCACCGTCAGCACGAAGCACCGATCTGTCGTCACGTTCACTCGAACTGGCGAGCTCGACGCCCGTTTGCCGCGGAAAGCCAAACTACAGCAGCGCGATCCACTCTTTCGATTCTCGGAGTAGCGGGGCATCCTGTTTCACGTGAAACAGGACGCCTGGAGTTCGCAACGAAGTGCCAGTTCGGACTGGATGATGCATCTGTTGCAACGCTCCCCACCTCTAGGGCCCGCTCGCCCATCGAGACGAAGAGTTCCGAGGGACTCACGCGGTGCGCGCCATCTTCGTAGGTTTGGGTGGCGAGGGTGTCCACGATCAGGAGGATCAGACGAATCCTGATCCCGCAGGGCCGTCGGGATTGCCTCCGAGCTCACCGACTCCGGACTGAACAGATTGTCAGCCATCCCGACGTAGCTGGGTGCAGGCCTGAGGTCGCTTGATCCGCCCCGCCAGCACCCATCGCATACCGTGATTCACGTATCTGCCCGGTCGGCCCGGCTACAACAAACGACTCCGTCACGCTGGGCAACTCTTCCAGCATGTCATCGCGCCGCGCACCAATGCCTGCCCCTCAGCAACCGATGATCTCTGGCTCGTCGACTCGACTGTCGACTCGGCACTGGTCGAGGGCGGCCGTTTCCGGGAGACCACGAAACGCTCCAACCTGGCGGGGCTGGCCAAGTACGGCTACTGCGCCGGCGATGCCCGGTGCTCTGGGGAACTGCGACGCCATGGGATCACCACCACTTCGGTCTGCCGGTGGCGCTCGCGTTGACCGATGCCAAAGCCGACGAGAGCGACACTTGCCTCGACATGATCGCGTTCACCGGGCTCGACCCCACCGGTGTCACGTTCATCGCCGACAAGGGCTATCGGCGGGCCAGCTACAGACACCAACACGACACCGCCGCCGTCACCCAGATTCGATCGCGTCTCAGATGCAACGCGGCCCGGTCGACGGTTCCTGCGCGCCAAACCATCGAGTCAATGAACAGACGACTGAACGCCCAACTCGACCTCGAACGCTCCAGCGTCAGCACCCAATCCTGCGTCGCTACCAGAATCGTCCAACGCTTCCGCGCGTTGAACGCCGCCATCTGTAACGACGAGACCACCGACCGAGCCGGATCCGCCCGCAGCCCAGCACAGCCAACCCACCGACGGGCCAGGGTGGGCGTCCGCCGATTCCGGATTCGGCTGTCCCGAGAGGGGACTCAGGTCATGACGTCACGGGCAACTTCGGGTGCTCGTCCTTGCCGTTGGGTAGGCACTCGGGCTGACCTTGCCCACACCGACTCTCCGAAGCTGCTTGCCAGGCTGGGCGCTCGTCGGCGCGAAGTGAGCGAGTACAGGTTCAACGAAGTCCGACCGTGCTGGTCGGCAGTCCGTACGGCAACCGATCGCGCGGTCGTCACGAGAACGTGACTTTACGGTCCACGACGCCTGCAGGATGGCCGTACCGGAGTCCGACCGCATCGAACCGAAGGTGGCACTCACGGCGGTGCCGACAGGACGTGCCGCCAATGTCTGTCGCCTCGGCACGGTCGTCATCCACTGTCTTGGTGGGGGCCAACTTGACGAGGAAGGGCCGGCCACCGCTTTGTGCGAATGGCGCAGCTCTGCCAAGGTCAGGACCGTTCGATCGACCTGCGTGTCTGGACAGGACCGATC
>CALACD010000538.1 GCA_937890445.1 uncultured Acidimicrobiia bacterium
CTTCCTACACGGTGTCCCGCGTAATCAGGTGTCCAATAACCCGGGTCAGGATCAGGCAACTCATCGGCGTCAACGTGGCGCAGGCAACGAACGCCCGCCACAAGCGACCAGCCCGGACCGTCCCCCGCTCCTGGACCGCCGAGGAGCTCTCTACCTTCCTCGCAGCGGCTCAACCACAGCGTCTCTACCCGGCGCTGCACCTCACCGCCCTCACCGGCATGCGACGAGGTGAGGTGGCAGGGCTCAAGTGGTCCGACCTCGACCGGGCCAACCAGCGCATCTCGATCAGCCGCACCATCCAGAGCATCGCCGGCCAACCGGTCGAGTTCCCCGTCAAGACCCGCACCAGCCGCCGCTGCGTCGACCTCGACGACCAAACAATGGACGTCCTGGCCCGGTGGCGTCGACGCCTCACCCGCGACGGGCTGCCACACGAACGCGACGACTGGATGTTCGTCAACCCTGCCGACCGATACGTGAACCCGGAATCGATCAGCCAACTGTTCAACCGACTCTAGCGCCAGCTGCCGGACCTCTCCAGGATCCGATTGCACGATCTGCGCCACACCCACGCCTCACTGCTGATCATGGACGGCGTACCGGTCAAGGTCGTCTCCGAACGCCTCGGACACGCCAACGTTGCGTTCACCATGCACACCTACCAGCACCTGCTCCCCGGCATGGGCGCAGCCGCCGCTCGACAGTTCGCTGCCCTGCTCACCGCTCACACCCGGTAGACGTCTACCGGCCGAGATCCCGACAGTCCGGGAGTGGCAGAGACCAGCCGGTAGATGGCCCGGTAGACGAGCACTCTCGCCAGGAAACGTCGAAAGCCCGGAATCCTTGAGATTCCGGGCCTTCGTGTTGGTGGCGGGGGCAGGATTTGAACCGGCGACCTTCGGGTTATGAGACCGTTGTCGGCCTTTCAGGTCTCCCCAGGTCAGGCAGTATTTTCCCAGCTCAGCAGCCATTTCCGACTTCCTGCCGTTCCCCTCCGCTCCCCCCTATCTACCGGTGTCTCGGTAGATCCCTGGTAGATGGCGAAGGCACCGGACGAAGGGGAATCGACCACCCTCCGTGAAACCCGACGCTCAGGCCGCCGGTTCCTTACCGAGATGCACCGGCACTCGACGGTCCTCGTCATCGAACACTGCGACCAGTTCGAGCCGGGCGCCGAGCGCTTCGAGGTACTGGCGAAGCGTCGACACCCGCACATCATCCGAGTGCTCGAGCTTCGAGATCGCTCCTTGGGTCACCTCGAGACGACCGGCCAGCTCGACCTGACTCACCGCAGCTTCATGACGGAGCTCGTAGAGCCGGATCTCTTCAAGGGTCTCGGCCCGCAACTCGGCCAGCCGCTCAGCAGCGCCGGGCCGTGCCTCGACCTGGGCACGCAGTTCGGAGAAGTTCTTTCGAGCCATCAGATCAGTCCTTCCTTCCGCAGATCTTCGAGGTATCGGTCATAGAGGTCATCGGCCAGCGGGATCGCCGTGTCGTACCAGTCGTTCCACTCACCGGACTTGTCGCCCCCGAGGAGCAGGATCATCTGACGCCGCGGATCGAACATGAACAACACCCGAAGCGCGCCACCCTTGCTCGCCCGCAGTTCCTTCATGTTGTGATGCCGGGAACGATGGATCCGTTCCACTACCGGCCGCCCGAGGTCGGGGCCCCGCTGACCGAGCAACACAACGCGATCGGTCACGGCCTCTTGCTGGTCGATACTCAGCGAATCCCACCAGGCCTCGAACTCCTCGGTGAACTCGATCTCCCACACCAACCCAGTATGAACCCGAGTTCATAATGAGTCAAGACTCATATCGCGCAGGGGTCGGCTAGAGCCGCGGGTCGACCGGTTCGCTTTCCATTGCGAGGACGCCGAAGACGCATTCGTGGACCCGGTGGAGGGGTTCCCCGGCGACGAACCGTTCGAGGGCTTCGATGCCGAGGGCGAACTCGCGTTGGGCGAGGGACCGCTTCTTGCCGAGGCCTCGTTCGCGGAGGCGTTCGAGGTTGGCGGGCGTAAGGTAGTCAGGCCCGTAGATGATGCGGAGGTACTCCGGACCGCGGCACTTGATGCCGGGTTGAATGAGGCCCCGATTGCCGGTCACGATCGACTCGATGGGTTTGACGACCATGCCCTCGCCTCCGGCGTCGACGAGGTGTTCCCACCATGCGATGCCGGCCTGTTCGCTGACGGGATCGTCGAGGTTGACGGTCAGGTGGCGGGTGGGGCGGATGAACCCGTCACCGGCGGCGGCGAGCCGGTCGGCGATGGCCATGTGCCAGTCGTGGCTCTCCCCGGCGTGGAGATGGCCTTCGCCGGTGAGGATAACGAAGGGTGCGAGTTGGAGATCGGCGGGTTGGGTGACGGTCCAGCAGTAGCGGCGGTAGGCGTCGATGAAGCGGTCGACTGCGGTGCGGCGCTCGTCGGTTCGGCGGGCGAGATCGCCGACGTCGACGCCGCGTGACGAGGCTGTGTCGAGTAGCTCGCCGGCGCGGGTCGTCATGGCGTGGCCGGATGCACCGACCGCTGCGTACTGGGTGCGCAGGAGGTCTTCGGCCTTGGCGCTCCACGGCAGGAGTTCAGTGTCGAGCGCGAGCCAGTCTGTGTCGAGTTCGTCCCACAGCCCGGCGGTCTCGATGGCGGTACGGGTGCGCTCGATGACGGAGTCCTGCCAGGTCGTGTCGGCGAAGAACGCTCGTCCGGTGCGGGTGTAGATCGTTCCGGCGATCGGGTCGTCGATCTTGAACCGGCGTGCCGCCACGTCGCTGTCACGGCACACGACGACGACGGCGCGCGAGCCCATGTGTTTCTCCTCGCAGATCACTTGGCTGATCCCGTCGCGGCGGTAGGCGGAGAAGGCTTCGGCGGGGTGCTCGAGGAGGTCGGGTCGGGCCGAGGTGGCGGTCGGGGCCATGGTCGGTGGCAGGTAGATGAGCCAGCGGGGGTCGATCGCGAAGCGGCTCATGACCTCGAAAGCGGCCGCAGCGTTCTCGGCGCCGACGGTGATACGGGGCTGGAGACGGGTGTCGATGATCCGTTTGCCCAACACGTCGTTTGCATCGAGGAGTTCCGCCGGCCGCTCCACCTGCGCCGCTTCGGATCGGAGCGGCTTGACCGATTGCCAGTAGGTACGGGCAGCGGGGACCGACACGAGTTCGCGTTCGGGGTAGCGCAGCGCGGTGAGCTTGCCGCCGAACACACAGGCGGTGTCGATGCAGATCGTGTTGTTGATCCACTCGGGTTCGGGCACCGGGGTGTGGCCATAGACGACGATGGCCGAACCCCGATAGTCATTAGCCCACGGATAGCGAACCGGGAGCCCGAACTCGTCGGTCTCACCGGTGGTGTCGCCGTAGAGCGCGAAGCTTCGCACCGCACCCGAGGACCGATTGTGGAGCCGTTCGGGCAAACCGGCGTGGGCGACCACGCAGCGGCCGTCGTCGACCACGGCGTGGCTGACGAGGCCGTCTATGAACGCAGCGACCTCGGCGCGGAACTCGGCGGGCTGGGAGTCGAGTTGGGCGAGGGTTTCAGCCAGGCCGTGAGAGATCTGGACCTTGCGGCCGGCGAGGGCACGGCCGAGCTTGTTCTCGTGGTTGCCGGGGATGCAGACGGCGGTGCCGTCACGGACCATTCCCATCACGAGTCGCAGCACCCCGGGGCTGTCGGGGCCGCGGTCGACCAGGTCCCCGACGAAGAACGCCGTGCGCCCGTGCGGGTGTGCCGCCGTCGTACGGTCGGGCGCGACCTCGTAGCCAAGCCTGCCCAGCAGGGCCACGAGCTCGTCGACACAGCCATGGACGTCGCCGATGAAGTCGAAGGGGCCGTGCTCGTGGCGGCGGTCGGTCCAGCGGCGTTCGCGTTCGATCATCACCGCGTCGATCTCCTCTGGTCCATGGAGGACGAAGACCCGACGGAAGCCTTCGCGTTGCAGGCCCTTGATCGAGCGGCGCATCTGCTGGTGCTGGCGACGCATCGCGTGCGGCGGGAGGTTGCGGTCGGCTCGGCCGGCGTTCCGCTCGGCGCAGATCTTCTCGGCGACGTCGAGCACGATCGCTACCGGCAACACGTGATGCTCGCGAGCGAGGCGGATCAGCGGTGCCCGGGCGTCGCGCTGGACGCTCGTTGCGTCGATGACGGTGAGTCGTCCCGCTTCGAGCCGTTTGCCGGCGATGTAGTTCAACACCTCGAACGCGGCCCGAGTGGCGGCCTGGTCGTTCTCGTTGTCGGCGACGAGGAAACGGCAGAAGTCCGACGACAGCACTTCGCTCGGCGCGAAATGCTTCGCGGCGAAACTCGACTTGCCTGCGCCGGACGGGCCGATGAGGACGACCAACGCGAGATCGGGGATCGTGATCCCCGAGGTCTTCAGAGCATCGGTGGTCATCGGGAGAACACCGCCATCTGCGTGGGCGGGCCGACCTCGGCGTCGTCGTCGCCGATCGGAGCAAACCTCACTTTGTAGCCGTGGATGCTCGCGACTCGTTCGGCCCATTGTGCGAACTCGGCCCGGGTCCATTCGAAGCGATGGTCCCGGTGACGGAACTCACCGGCAGGGAGCGACGCGAACCGGATGTTGTGCTCACGGTTCGGGGTCGTCACGATCACCATCGCCGGGGCGGCATGAGCGAACACGACCTGCTCGAGCGCAGCGAGCCGGGGCTCATCGAGATGCTCGATCACCTCGATCAGCGTCGCCGCGTCGAACCCGGCGAAACGGGCGTCACGGTAGGTGAGGCCCGCCTGGATCAGGGCAACACGATCGCGCTGGCGGTCGGAGAGCTCATCGAGGTGAAGCCGGTCCGCAGCCCGGTCGAGAGCGCGCGTCGACACATCCGCGCCGGTCACCTGGGCGATCTGCGGGATCTTCTGGAGCTGCGCGAGGAGTCGACCCTCGCCACACCCGAGGTCCAGGACGCGGGACGCGCCGGTGTCGACGATCGCTGCGGTCACGGCGTCGAGGCGCCGCTGGTTGAGGCTGATGCGTTCCTCAACCTGTGCCTCTTCGAGGTCCCGCTCCTCGTCCACGCTGCTCTGATCGTCAGGGGCGTCATCGGTGAGCCGGGCCAAGACGTCGTCCGCCAGCGAGCGGCGGTGCTTGAGATAGCGGCGGCTGATCAATTCGCGTTCGGGGTGCGCGCCGAGCCAGTCGCCGGCCTTGTCGAGGAGCTTGCGGGCCTCATCCTCGCCAACCCAGTAATGCTTGTCGTCATCCAGCACGGGCAACAACACGTAGAGATGCGACAACAACTCCGCGAGGCGCACCACGCCCGTGAGCCGGACTGACCAGTACCTGCTCGCACCCCACGCCGGAAACGCCTCATCCAACGGGACCGGTGTCGCCTCGACCTCGTAGCCCAACGGTTCGAACAGCGACCGCAACACCGGCTCGCCACCACGGACCGGAACCACCGGCACCTCGACAGTGAATCCGAGCGGGGTGGCGGCGAGCTCCGGCCGCTGGTCGCACCGGCCCGTCATCGCCGTCCCGAACATCTTGCCGATCACAACACTGAGGAACGACGACGCGGCGAACGGACGATCGTTCACGTAACCGGCCAGCGTGAATGACTCCTGGCCTTTGCGACCCCGGCGGCGGACCAGCCCGACCGGGTCGATCTCCACCAACAGCGCAGCGGTGCAGCGCTCGACCTCGGCCTCGGGGAAGAACACGTGGGCGTCGCCGAACGGGAACGACACCGTCCGAACGTTGTCCGGATGCTTGTGCAGCAAGAACCCGAGGTCGGTCGCAGGCGCGTGTTCGGTTGTGATGGTCAACAGCATCGTGAACCGCCGAATCGATGGCATCTCATCATGGCCCACGATCGGCAGCAGCGAACGCGAATTCCACAACATCAACGCCGCGGGCAGCGTTCTACCGATTGTTCCTCCGAGGACCCGACCAGCGGGACCGACGCCTGAAGGAGGCACCATCATGCAGGGATACATCGCACAACGCAGAGGCCGGTTCTACGCCGTCATCTACGAAGGCCGGGATCCGATCACCGGCAAAGAACGCCGCAGCTGGCACCCCGCCGGCACCGACCGCGCCGAAGCCGAACGCCTCGCCGCCAGACTCGCTACCGAGGAAACCGAGCGGGTCGACGCCGTCCGCTCGCTCACCTTCGGCGCCTACCTCACCAGCCAATGGCTCCCCACCAAGAAGCTGCATCTCGCCACCAGCACCTACCGGGGATACGAACGCAACGTTCGGAACCACATCCTCCCCGCCCTGGGCCGAATCAGCATCCGACGGTTGCGGTACCAGCAGATCGAATCGCTCTACGACTCGCTCCTGCATCCCGACACGGGCCGGCGTCTCGCGCCGAAGACCGTGTACGAACTCCACCTCATCATCCGAGGTTCGCTCACCGACGCCCACCGAAGAGGGCTCGTGTCCCGCAACGTCGCCCTCGTCGCCCGTGCCCCCAAACAGCGATCGATTCAACAGACCGAGGGCGTGTCCCTGACCGAGGACGAACTCCGACAACTCCTGCGGACCGCCGCTCGGCACCGGTTCTTCCCGATCTACTGGCTGACCGCCATGACCGGAATGCGCCGCAACGAATTCCTCGGCCTGCAATGGCCCGACATCGACATCGCCAAGAAGCGTCTGCACCTCAACCGAGGCCTCGTCGCTGTCGGCTAACAGATCCACCAGACCCGCGGCAAGACCAAGACCGCACGCCGCTCGATCGCGCTCGACGACACCACCATGACCGTGCTCGAAGGCTGGCGGGCCTACCAGTCCGCCGAGTTCGCCGCCGTCGGCCTCGACAACGACGGAGACTGGGTGTTCACCGACGGCGACGGCGAACCCATCCACCCACACGCGGTGTACGAAGCGTTCCGCCGGATCGTGCACAACGCCGGTGTTCCGACCATGCGGTTCCACGACCTGCGCCACACCCACGGCAGCCTCCTCATCAAAGAAGGCGTTCCGGTCAAGGTCGTGTCCGAACGGCTCGGCCACGCCCACATCGCCCACACGTTGCAGACCTACCAGCACGTCCTGCCCGGCATGCAAGACGACGCCGCCGGCGTCGCCGAACGACTCGCCACCCCAAGCCCAGCGATCAAGAAGAAGGCCCCGAAATCGGGTGGGAAGACGCCGGTGGAACGTCGAGGGAACAACCGGAAGAACGCCGCCTGAAACGGAGGAACGCCCCGTAAACGACGAAGGCCCAGGTCGCTGACCTGGGCCTTCACACGTTCTTTGGTGGCGGGGGCAGGATTTGAACCTGCGACCTTCGGGTTATGAGCGTTGCGCCATCAGGGGTTTTGGCTGTTTGCCCTGCTCTGGAGCCATTTTCTCCGGCTCGCTACTTCCCCGCTGCTTCCGGCTGCTCCCCCTTGTTTACGGTTGCATTGTTGCCTGCGTGTTGCCTGGAATCGACCGACCGATGAGACGCATTCGCCTTACGAACGAGAGCCTCAAGCGACCTGGACCGCGTCGGTGAGTTTGTCGGGAACCTCAGTGGGAAAGGACAGTACGAGATGTCGGTCGAGCGCTGTGGCGACCCGGGCGAGTGTGTCGATCCGGTTCTTGGCGCCGCCTCCTTCTTCGAGCCGAGAGATCACTGACTGGGTGGTTTCCATTCGCTCTGCCAGCTCGCGTTGGCTCAACCCGGCTTCGGTGCGCATGTCATAGATGAGCTGACCGAGATCGAGATCCTGGTTGATCGCTGCCCGCGTTTCGGTCGAGGGCTCGCCCTTGTTCTTCTTGATGTCGTCCCATCGGGAATAGTTAGCCATCGTTGGTCTCCTTCTACGGATTGCGCTTGGCGCAGTCCTGAGCGATCTTGCGGGCCCGAGCGACCTCGGCCCGTTCGTTGTTTCGTTGCTTACGGAACGTCGTCAACAAGACGATCCGCCCGTCACTGGTGAACCGGTAGGTGATCCGCCGAGCCGTCGACCCGAGCGTGAACCGCACCTCGAACAGGCCTTCACCCAAACTCCCGGAGAACGGCATCCGGGCTTGCGAGCCGAGCGACGCAAGCCGGTCGATCACGACCCACGTTCGTTCCCACTCGGCCCGGCTGAGCTCGTCGAACCATTCGACGACTTCATCATGCGCCTCGATCTCATTCACAACGACGATCATCGCATGAATACGATGATCGCACAGAAGCGATCATCACTCGGGGCTGGCTACACACGATGCGCTGCGACGAGGACAGCATTGGTAGACGAGGACAGCATTGGTAAAGGTCGCTGTGGTGGAGGCGATTCGGAGGTCGGCCGCGATTGCGAGTGCGAGTGCGAAGCCGGCGCCTGCGGCGGCTCCGTTGACGGCGGCGACGACTGGATGGCGGATGGATCGGAGTTTGGGTACGAGGCCGACGATGCGTTCCTTGCCAGCCATTCCTCGACAGCGTCTGGCGACGGAGGCCCTCCTGCTAGCTGTTCGCTTCTGCCTGGTCGATCCAGCGGAGCACGTGCGCGAGGTAGGGCTCTGGGTTGTCTTCCCATGCGCAGTGCCCGGCCTCTGAAATGACGTGAAACTCGCTGTTGGGCAGGGCATCGGCGAGACGGCGCGAGTTTCCGATTCCGACAAACGTGTCGCGTTCGCCGTGGAGGACGAGCACGGGAGTGTCGATCGTGCGGACGACCTTTGTCAGTTCAGGAATTTCGTTGGGGTAGCTCGCGAGGAATCCTGTCTGGGCGCGCAGTTCGGCGAATGTAGTGGTGCTTCGTTGGTAGTACCGCAGCGTCAGGTTGCTGGGTGCGTTTGAAGCCGTCCTTGATTGCGGTCCGGCTGTAGATTCTGCCGCCGAGCGCTCCACCTGCTGAGAGGACCACCAGTCGCATGACTCGCGACGTTGCGCTGAGCCGAAACAGCAGTTCGCCCTCGACTTTCCCGATCGCCGCCGCTTCACCGATGACCGCTGAGCCGAGGCGACCGGGGTTGTCGGCCATGAACCGGACCGCCAGCGGTGTGCCTACATCGGGACCGACGTAGTGCGGGTGTTCGAGGCCGAAGTGGTCGAGAATCTTTGGCAGGAAACCGGCTTGCTGGCTTACCGTCACGAGTGTCTTATCGGCGTCGGAGCCTCCGTGGTTCGGTAGATCGACAGCGACGACATCGAAGCGTGCGCTGAGGCGTTCCCACCAGTCTGTGTAGGTCAGGATG
>CALACD010000539.1 GCA_937890445.1 uncultured Acidimicrobiia bacterium
TCAGACAGCAACCGCTGCCTGAACCCAACATGTCACCTCAACGCGCGGCAGTCCCCAGAGCACCTCCGGCCGGGACGGCGGACAGGACACTTGCGGTGCAGGCCAATGCTCCTATCAGGTCACGTCTGCCCGACCGGCTGGTGCATGTCACGGCGCCAACCCGAATCGACAGATCAGCAAGAAGGCACCAGCAACACCAGGCCAGTCACACCCAGAGCCAGACCCGAGTCAACGCCACGACACCCCAAGTCTGGCTCAAGTGTCACACCCCATCGCTAAGTTCTGAGTATGTCCTTGGCGGAGGTACGACCACAGTTCACCGACGGCGTCAGCGAGACCGACGGCGTCAGCGGGACCGACGGCTTCGCGAGGCTGCGTGCGTCGGATGTTCGCGCTGCGGGTCGTCGTGCCGCCCGACGCCTGGTCGAGGCGGAACGGTTGCGGGCTGCAGCACTGGCTGATCTCGTCGACTACCACGACGGGTACGGACCCAGCATCGACGGGTTCGTCAGTCTCCAGCGTCACCTCGTCACCGAAGCCGGCATCGCCAACCGCGAAGCCGATCGGTTGGAACGCCTCACCCGTTTCTGTCACAGACATCCACTGGTCACCCGCCAACTCGCGGTCGGCATGCTCACACTCGACCACGCCGACGCATTGGGCCAGGTCGCCGATCACATCGATCCCGACGAGTTCGCAGCGGCGCTGTGTGATCTGGTGACCGCTGCCGATGGTGTCGAATTCTCGGTCTTCGTCGAGCGCCTCCGAAGCTGGCAGTGGCGATCCACGCCGCAAGCCACCGAGGACGACGTCGCGACAGCCCATGACGGCCGATCATTGACCATGCAGCCGGGACTGTTCGGGGGGTGCCATGGTCGGTTCCGTCTGGACGCCGCCGGTGCCACCATCTTGACCGCCGCGCTGCACACCGAGCCTGATCCAAACAACTCCCACGAGCCGGCACGGACGCTGCGACAGCGGCAGGCCGACCGTTTGGTCGAGCTGGCCGGTTTGGCCCTTCATGGTGACCTGGCCGACAATCCGTCGGAACCCGACGGGGCGCGTCGCGGTTCGAGGTCGAGCGTCGATGTCGTGATCGACCTTCCCACCCTCTTGGGTGCCGATTTCGACCTCGATGATCACCGTACCCAGACCGGCGCAGTCGATTGGGATTCGATCCGGTCCGGGTTCGCCTTGACGACGACGGCGCCGAGGCCTGTGCTGGCCCAGTTCTTGTGTGACGCCTCCTGGCGGACTCTGATCACGGCAGGCGGGTCGGTGGTGTTGGACTACACCCACGCCAAACCGGAGCTGAGCCCCTCACAACGGCGAGCCGTGCAACGACGAGACCAGCATTGCCAGTTCCACGGTTGTGATCGTCATTGGAGCTGGTGCGACGTGCATCACATCCGGGAGAAGGCGAACGGCGGCTGCGACACCATGGCCAACCTGGCCCTGCTGTGTCGACGGCATCACACGCTCGTACACCAGGGCGGATGGCAGCTCTCCCGTGGCCCCAACGGCAACATCGTCACCACGAGTCCGTAGAGCCCTCGGCACCTCCGGTCCGAACGTGCCGTTCCCGTCGATCCAGGTCGAGCTCGCGGAGCGTGTCCAGCCGAGGGCAACCCACATCGAAGGTGCGCTCGACGCGATCGCGACCGGAACACCGCCGCGACCGGAACACCGCCGCGACCGGAACACCGCCGCGACCGGAACACCGCGTTGGGTCGTCTGGCCGAGAAGTTCCTCCACGCCAGGTCGGATGGTTGCGACCTCGAGGAGCTCCTCCCGGAATCGACGGCCGAGGCGCTGTACGTGCTCGAAGGTCAGGGAACAGGAACGAAGAAGGGAGTGACGGTGCCGAGGATCAGCCCATCGAAATCGAAGATGAGTGCTTCGAGCATGCATCGAGGGTGCCACAGACGACGGGGAGGCCAGCGCGAGTTCGGTGTCCGACAGTAGTCAGCGCAGCGAACGCGCCCGGGCGCGGCACTAGCCTCGAGGTGTGACCGATGCCCGTCTCGACCGGACCGACGAACCAGCGATCAGCGAACCAGCGATCGGCGAACCAGCGATCGGCGAACCAGCGATCGGCGAGCCAGCGAGCGACGGGCCGCCGGGGGCGTTGGCCGGTATCCGTGTGGTCGATCTGACCACGGTGCTGATGGGGCCGTTGGCCACCCGCATGCTGGCCGACCACGGGGCCGACGTCATCCGGGTCGAGGCCAAGGGGGGAGAGGCCTTCCTCGACAGTGAGCCGCGCCGACATCCCCACATGAACGCCATGGCCCTCAACGCGCACCGCAACAAGCGCAGCGTCGCCCTCGACCTGAAGAACGAAGAAGGAGCCGCAGCCATGGTCGATCTGGTTGCGACCGCCGATGTGTTGGTGTCCAACATGCGAGCCGGGGCGCTCGAACGTCTCGGACTCGACGCTGCCACCTTGCGGGCCCGGCACCCTGGACTTGTGCATTGCGTCGCCAACGGCTACGGGTCGGCTGGTCCCTATGCTGATCGGGCAGCCTACGACGACGCCATCCAGGCCATCTCGGGACTGGCGGCGCTGCAGACGCGGGTCACCGGAGAGCCCGGGTACTCACCGGCGGTGATGGCCGACAAGGTCTGTTCGTTGCACATCGTGCAGGCCATCATGGCTGCACTGCTCCACAAGGCCCGCACCGGTCTGGGGCAAGCCATCGAGGTGCCGATGTTCGAGACGATGGTGGCCTTCAATCTGGTCGAACATCACGGTGGGCACCTGTTCGATCCGCCCCTCGGCGACGTGGGCTACCCCCGAACCCTGAGTCCGTTCCGCAAGCCGTACCGGTGTGCCGATGGCTACGCCTGCATCCTGCCCTACAACGACGCCAATTGGCGGGCGTTCTTCGATTTCGTGGGCAGACCCGAGGTGATGGACGATCCCAGGTTCGCAGCTCACGCCGATCGCATCGCCAACAGTTCCGAGCTGTACGGCATGGTCGAGGAGTTGGCACCGACCCGGACCGTCGCCCAGTGGATGGAGTTCTGCGTCGCCTACTCGATCCCGGCCAATCCGGTGCTGGATCTGAATCAGATGGCCGACGATCCGCACCTCCAGGCCGTCGGCATGATGCCGGTGCTCGACCACCCCACCGAAGGCCGCTACCGCGCCGTGCGTGACGCCATCACCTACGAGGCGACACCGACGCGACTTCGGCGCCACGCACCGACCCCGGGGCAGCACACCGCCGAGATCTTGACCGAGTTGGGATGGAGCGCCGAACGGATGAATCGGATGGCATGATGCAACGCATGGGTGTTCGAACCGTACTGATGGCGCCATTCACCGCCGTGGCGGCACCGTTCCGCATGGTCAGCCGTTGCCGGTCGACCCGACGATCACACAAGCGCGCCAAGGCGGTTGCGTTGTCGGAGCTTCGCTTCTCCCGGATGACGGATCGGGATCAGCGCGAGGTCAACCGGACCCGGAGTCGCTTCTCCGACTGACCGCAAGTCAGCCGTCACGCAAGTCAGCCGTCACGCAAGTCAGCCGTCACGCAAGTCAGCCGTCACGCAAGTCAGCCGTCACGACGGGACTGGTCAGAACAGGATCTCGCTCAACACCGCAGGACGAGGCGAACGTCGAAGGTCGGCAAACGACGCAACGTCGGCGTTGATGATCCGCTCACTCTCGGCGTCGTTGAAGAAACGCAGGTCGTGGTCCTCGAGCGTCGGGAATGCACACAAGGCAATGCCGTCGAGGGCAGGTCCATCCAGGGTGCGCACCACCGACAGCTGGACGTAGTCCCACATGGCGGCGTGATGGGTCAGTGCCAGAGGGGCATGCGTGTGATGCCAATGATCGTCGGTTTGCTGATGCGTGTGTTCCTCTCGGCCTCGCAGCCCGAAGCAACCGACGACACCGGGCGTCTGCTCGCCGGGGGCCCAGGTGACCGCGTGCGACTTGATCTGCCGGCTGCACACCAGATGCATGGCAACGTCGGCGGCCGGCGCCAACAGGTCAGGATCGGCGACGACGGCCCTCACGATCGAACGGAAGGGTGCCTTGTCGTGCGTTGCCTCGTTGGCCACGTAGGCAATGCCCCCGGTGGCAGCGGCAACCTCGCGACCAGCATCGGGGTTCGTGCCGAGGACAACCAGTTCGAGTCGAGTGGGGTAGACGCTCATGGTCGGAGTCTGCCAGATCCGATCCCGACTGCCCAGCGGACTCAACCTCGGATTCGCTGTCGGTCGAACCAGACCCGGACGCCGATGGCCCACACCATATGGAGTAGGGCCAGGACGACCCGGCCACGAAGCAGCCAGGCAACGGCGGCGATCCCGATGCCGACCTGGTGTCCGACCAGGGCCATCCGATGTTGTTGCGCCACGATGCGTCCCAGTTGCAGCGCAATGGGGATCGCCAGACCGTAGCCGGCCAGAAAGAGCAGGGTGCTGACAGGATGCACGTCTGCAGCTTCGCGTGATTCCCACCCGTCGCGTGATTCTGCCAGACTCCTACCCATGAACCAGCCGCCTGTTCACGATCTGGGAGGTCGACCCGGGTTCGGGCCGGTGCCCGTCGACGACGATGTCATCTTTCACGAGGACTGGGAGCGGCGTGCCTTCGCCGTGACGCAACTCGCGCAGGTTGCAGCCGGATTCAACACCGACGCCTTCCGCTACGGCATCGAACGCGAGGACCCCGACCTGTATCTGCGTATCCCCTATTTCGACAAGTGGATCCGAAACGGCGAGCGGATGTTGGTCGAGGGCGGGGTGATCGGGCCTACGGCCGTGACGAGACGAATCGCAGGCGATTCCACCGGGGACGCCGAGGACCCGCCTCGCCGCACCACTGACGCCACTCCGCCCCAGGCGCGAGGGGCTCGACGTCAGGTCGACACCGAACCGCAGTTCGCCGCCGGCGACACGGTTCGGGTCCGGAGCGATCATGTTCCGATCGGCCACACCCGACTCCCCGGCTTCGTGGCGGGGCGAGTGGGCGTCGTCGACTTCGTCAACGACGGCTGGATCTACCCCGATACCCACGCCCACGGGCAGGGGGAAGCGCCGGTGTGGGTCTATGCCGTACGTTTCGTCAGCACCGAGCTGTGGCCGGACGACCCCGGGCCCGGACACGCCGTCTACGTCGATCTCTTCGAGCCCTACCTGGAGCAATCATGAGCCACGACCACGACCACGACCACGACCACGATCGTCATCATCATCCTCGGCCAACAGATCCCGCCATCCGGGTCGAAGCCATCGCGTCGTTGCTGATCGAGGCCGGTTTGATCGACGAGGCGCGTATCGATGCGGTCATCGAACGCTACGAAACCGACATCGGCCCCCTCAACGGCGCCAAGGTCGTGGCGCGGGCCTGGGTGGACCCCGACTATCGCCAACGCTTGCTCTCCGATGGAACGGCGGCCATTGCCGAACTCGGCTTCGGGGGAGCCCAGGGCGAGAAGATGGTGGTCGTCGAGAATACCGACCAGGTGCACAATCTGGTGGTCTGCACCCTTTGCTCGTGTTACCCCTGGCCGGTCCTCGGCTTGCCACCCTCGTGGTACAAGTCGCCCGAATACCGGGCCCGAGCCGTGCGGGAACCACGGGCCGTGCTCCGAGAGTTCGGTACCGAGCTCGCCGATGACGTCGAGGTTCGGGTATGGGATTCCTCGGCCGAGATCCGCTACCTGGTGCTGCCCCAGCGCCCGGCAGGCATCGAGGATCTTCCCGAACAGGAGTTGGCGGCCCATGTGGGACGAGACGCCATGATCGGCGTTCGGATGGCCGGGTCCGATCAGATCGGCGCCAACTCGTGAGCGACCAGGCCGACGGCGGTTCGAGCCATCGTCCCTCCAACGACGGAGCGCTGGCCTTGGCCCTGGATGGGCCGACGGCGCCGCCGCGGGTCAACGGCGAGCTGGTGTTCGACACGCCGTGGCAGAGCAGGGCGTTTGCCGTCACCGCCGCGCTGGCCGACCGCGAGTTGCTGTCCTGGTCTGTGTTCCAAGAGGCCCTGATCGCACAGGTCGCGGCTGCTGATCGATCCGGGGTCGACACCGGCACGCCGAACGGCTACTGGGGATGCTGGCTCGACGCGTTGGGTACGGTCACCGACACCACCGGTCTGGTGGCCACCTCGCACTGGTCAGCCCGGTGTGAGGAGCTCGCGGACCGATTGCCGGGGCACGATCACTGACAGCTCCGACAACCGGTCGCGCAGATAGGCCCGGACATCGGCGTGGGCCAGTTCGAATGCCGAGAGCAAACGGTCGTCATGGGTCCAGGGCGCCTGATCGAACAGTTCCAGCTCGGACTGGGCAAGAAGCCGTTGGCCTTCCGACGGCGTGCAGATCAAGAGCCGGAACACACTCCGCCGAAAGGCGGCGCGGCGTAGTCGGGCATGCCAGCGAGCACCGATGACGTCGAGCTTCGAACGATCGAGGCCAGCTCGGGTCAGCTGCTCGACACAGGTGCCGACCGTTTCCAGATAGGGCTCATGGGCATAGCCGGCCCGATCCGAGACGAGAGCTACCGAGCGTTCGAAGCGTTGGAGCGCGAGCGCGAAATCGTCGATCTCGGAGTCGATCACCACGCTGGCCGCCGCTACCAGCGATTGAGCCCGTGGATTGGCCGTCGTGGCCCAGAAGTCCGCGGCCGTCGGTGCGATGTTGAGCTGCGCCAACTCGCCGATCTCCCGGTGGGAGCTCAGGAGGGCACGACCATCAAGATCATGGGTTGCTTGCACGGTTTGGAGCCGTGCGCGTAATCGGCGCTCGATCGCCGCCGTCCGGTCCATCAGCCGCGTGCTGATCTCCCGGTGGCGACCGGTATCCGATTGTTCTTGTTTGGTCGTGCTCACTCCTGCTCCGCTTCAGGTTCCCGCTTGACTCATCCATCGGAGGCGAACCGGTCCGATGAAGGGGCCGTCTGGCCCAAAGGCAGGGTCGGAAGAAGGACCATATGGTCTATCGTGGCAGCGCCTTGCCGCTGCTGGAGCCGGATCGGCATCGGCGACCACGGCAGCCGAACCGAGGGCGACCGAGCGAACAGAGCTTCGAAGAGCGGGCAACCAGGGCTACGCTGGCACGATGTTCACCGAGCGCCTCGACCGTGTTCGATCCTCCATGGCGACTCTCGGAGTCGACGCCGTGTTGTTGTCCGTTGGATCCGATCTTCCCTGGTTGATCGGGTACGAGGCCATGGCCCTGGAGCGGCTCACGATGCTGGTGGTGCCTGCCGACGGCCCGGCCACGCTGGTGATACCCGCGTTCGAGGTGCCTCGAGTGGTGGAGCGGCCGGACCTGTTTCGGATCGACGGCTGGGGGGAAACCGATGATCCCATCGACAGGGTCGTCGCCGCGCTCGGCGCATCGGGCCGTCTCGCCATTGGAGACCACACCTGGAGTCGTTTCCTGGTCGAGCTGCAGCGGGCTGTTCCCTCAGCCACCTGGACAACGGCCGGTGAGGTCGTGGGGGCCCTGCGAGAGGTCAAGGACGAGGCGGAGATCGCGGCCCTCCAGCGAGCTGCCAGCGGCGTCGACCGGATTGCCGGTGCCCTCCAGCGGGGCGAGATCCCTCTGATCGGGAGGACCGAAGCAGACGTGTCGGCCGAACTGAGTCGTCGGATCCTGGCCGAAGGCCACGCACGGGTGAACTTCGCCATCGTCGCGTCGGGGTCCAACGCTGCCAGTCCGCACCATCATGCCGGCGACAAGGTCATCGGACCGAACGAAGTCGTGTTGTGCGACTTCGGCGGGACGACTCAGGAGGCCGACGGAACACCCGGCTACTGCAGCGACATCACCCGCTGCGTGTACACCGGGTCGCCCCCGGCGGAGTTCGCCGAGGCCTACGGTCACCTCCAGGAGGCCCAGTCACTGGCGGTGGCCGCCGCCACGGTCGGCACCGCTGCCGGCGCGGTCGACAAGGTGGCACGGGACCGACTGGCGCTGGCCGACCTCGATCAGTGGTTCTTGCATCGACTCGGTCACGGGATTGGGGTCGAAGCTCACGAGGAGCCCTACCTGGTCGAAGGCAACGACGAGCCCCTTGCAGCCGGCAACGCCTTTTCCATCGAGCCCGGCTTCTACATCGCCGATCGTTGGGGTGCCCGAATCGAGGACATCGTCGTCGCCACCGATTCGGGCCCACGCGCACTCAACACGGCATCCCACGATCTGGCCATCGTCGAGGCGTAGTCGATCCGTTCGCTGTCGAGGTCGTGGACGGTCTCGAACGGCGTATCGTTCGCTGCTGTGTTCGACCTCCACGCCGCGTCCGTGCTGCTCCAGTGGGCGACCGGCGGACTGTTCTTCCTGTGGGTCACGACCCGTCGTCGCGAAGTTGGTCTCGGCTATGGCTGGACCATGCGCATCACGTTCGGGCTGATCGCTCTGGTCGGGCTGGTGATCGGGGCCCGCTACGAATTCCAGCCGGTTCGTGACGTCGCGGCCGCCGGTGTCGTGATCGCCACGTCGGTGGCGCTCGCTCAATCGGTGATGCGCCGGAGCGTCGGCGTGTCCGGCCAGGTGGAACTGGCCGAAGCACGGTCGGCCCGGGTGGCAGCCATGACCGGCATCGACCGCGAGGCCAGGAGCAAGGCAGCGACCGGACCCGAGTTCGACCCCCGGCTCGATCTCGTCGCCCCCGCCATCGGCATGATCGGATTGATCGGGGCCGGGATCGAGGCCGGCGACCCCGCATGGCTCCAGATCGCCCGCATGATCGTCGGAGCCCTCTTCCTGGGAGCCATCACCGACGGCATGCTCCTCGGTCACTGGTATCTGGTCCAACCGGGACTGCGGCGGGCGCCGCTGCTCGAACTCGTCTTCTGGACGGGCGTCCTGTGGTTGCCCGAAGTCGTGCTCCTGCTCATTCCGACCGGAATGATGTCGTCCTTCGACGGCACCATCGACGACGGATACGGGGGCCTGCTCGGTTGGTTCTGGGCCGCCTGTGCCATCGCCACCATCCTTCTCATCGGGGTGACCCGAGCCGCGCTGCGCGAACCTCAGTACGCGGCGGTCATGGCCGCCACCGGTCTTCTCTACCTGGCCATTCTCACGGCCTTCGGTACCGACATCGTGGCCCGAGTCATCCTGTCGCTCTGAGGTTGCCGGGCGGCTCCTGGCCTACGCTCCCGGCCTACGCTCCCGGCCTACGCTCCCGGCCTACGCTCCCGGTCCTGGCGGCGCTGGGCAGCGACGCGAGGTCCGTGGGCCCGGCTCCTCCGATTTCATTCCGAGATGCCGATCGGTAGTCTGGACCTCTGCGGTCGGACCGGAAGGATTTCCCATGCCGAGAGCTATCTGGAGTGGCGCCATCAGCTTCGGGCTGGTGTCGATCCCGGTGAAGGTGTACTCGGCGGTCAGCCGCAAGAGCGTCAGTTTCAACCAACTGGATGGACGCACCGGCTCTCGCATCAAGCAGAAGCGTGTGTCGGCTCTCGATGGTGAGGAAGTGCCCTACGACCAGATCGTCAAGGGGTACGAGGTGACGAAGGACTCCTACATCATCGTCGACGAGGATGAACTGGCGGCTCTGATGCCGAAAGCGTCGCGAACCATCGACATCAGCGACTTCGTGGAACAGGCTGACATCGACCCCGTGTTCTACGAGTCCGCCTACTACCTGGTTCCCGACGAGTTGGCCCGCAAGAGCTATGCCTTGCTGGCCGCAGCCATGCAGGAGTCGGGTCGGGTCGCCATTGCGACGTTCGTGATGCGCACCAAGCAGTACCTGGCCGCCATACGCCCGGTTGACGGTCGACTGATGCTCTCGACCATGCTCTACGCCGACGAGTTGTCGGAGCCGGATCTGCTCCCTGGCCTCGAGGGTCTGGACGACATCGCCGTCACCGACGCCGAGAGAGCCATGGCATCACAGCTGATCGAATCCCTGGCGTCGGACTTCGAGCCCGAGAAGTACGAGGACACCTACCGGGTCGCGGTGATGGAACTGCTGGAACGAAAGGCGGCCGGGGACCTGACCGTGGCCGAGATGCCGCCAGCAGCGGCCGATGATTCGGTCGTCGACCTGCTCGCCGCCTTGGAGGCAAGTGTGGCGGCAGCCAAGGAGGCCCGGAAACGGCATCCCTCGACGGAGGCCCCGCGGGCCGAAAAGTCCAACGCGGCAGACGACGGGTTGACGGTCGCCAAGACGGCCTGATCGCCCCATGGCATCTCCCAAGGTCAGCGTCGAGGTCGGCGGGCGCACACTCCAGTTGTCCAACCTCGACAAGGTCCTCTACCCGCACGTTGGTTTCACCAAGGCCCAGGTCATCGACTACTACGCCCGCATCGCACCGGTCATGCTTGCCCACATCAGCGACCGGGGACTCACCCTGCGGCGGTATCCCGATGGCGTGGATGGCCCCTCGTTCTTCGAGAAGCGTTGCGCCAGCCATCGCCCGACCTGGCTTCGGACCAGCATCGGTCCTGGCGATCGTGGTGGACCGATTCACTACTGCCGCCTCACCGAAGCGGCGTCGCTGACCTGGACGGCCAACCTGGCAGCCCTCGAACTCCACGCCCCGATGGCGCGCTGCGAGGACATCGAGAGTCCAACGATGTTGGTCTTCGACCTCGACCCGGGTCCGCCGGCCACCATCGTCGAATGCGCCTCGGTCGCGCTGTCGTTGCGCGAGGTGCTCGGTGCCGTCGGCCTCGAATCTTTCGGGAAGACGTCCGGGTCCAAGGGCATGCAGGTCTACGTACCGTTGAATCTTCCCCACACACACGACCATGCTTCGAGCTTTGCCCTCGCGGTCGGGCAGTTGCTGGCCAGACAGCGACCCAACGATGTCCTCGTCAACATGAGCAGGGCCGAACGAACCGGCAAGGTGTTCGTCGATTGGTCGCAGAACTCCCGACACAAGACCACGATTGCCGTGTACTCACTGCGGGCCAAGTCGACGCCGACCGTGTCGACTCCGGTGACCTGGAACGAGATCGCCGAATGTGCCGCCGGTGCCGACTTGTCGTTCCTCTCCGACGAAGTGCTGGAACGGGTGCAGGAGTTCGGAGACCTGTTCGCCCCCACGTTGCGTCTCGAACAGCAGCTCCCGCACGCATCGAGTTGACGAGATCGGCGAGGCATCGACCGCGGCCAGTCAGCTCATCGGGCGCGGATTCCTTCTAGTCTCTGGGGATGGCCCCCACACTCGTTCTCTCCTCGTCGGCACCCAAGAGCGCTACCGTCATCGATCAGCCCGTGGCCTCGGACGAACTCGATCGGCTCGATCCCGATCGGGCCCGGGCCGCCGAAGTCTGCGGATTCCGAGGCGAGGTCGGACAGACGCTGAGCCTGCCCGGTCCGGCCAGCGAGCCGGTCGTTGTTCTGGTCGGAATCGGAGCCAGGGCCGACGTCGATGCCGACACACTCCGGTCGGCGGCCGCCGCCTACGTTCGGGCCGTCGTCCATCACGCAGCAGCTGCGACCACGCTGGCCGAGGATGCCGAAGATGTTCCGGCTGCGATCGAGGCCGTGGCCCAGGGCATCGGGCTCGCCGGCTACACCTACACCGCACTCAAGTCCGATGCCTCGCCACCCAAGCTGCGGAAGGTCACGATCGTCGGCCGAGGACCAGGAGCGAAGGCGGCGCTGACCCGGGCTGACGCTGCGGTCGCAGCCGTCACGCTGGCTCGGGATCTGATCAACGAGCCGGGAGGAAGTCTCCTACCCAGCGTGTTCGCCGACCGAGCCGTGGCCGCCGGCAAAGCGGCGGGCTTGAAGGTCACCGTCTGGGACGAGAAGCGCATCGAGAAGGAACGTTTCGGAGGCGTGCAGTTCGTCAACAAGGGATCGACCCACCCGCCCCGGTTCGTGATGGTCGAGTATCGACCCACCGGGACGCCGCTCGCCTCCATCGCCCTGGTCGGCAAGGGAATCACCTTCGATTCGGGTGGCTTGTCGATCAAGACCGGGACCGGAATGATGACGATGAAGATCGACATGGCGGGCGGAGCGGCGGTGTTGGCCGCCATGACGCTCCTGCCGGCCCTCGGGTCCAAGGTCGCAGCCACCGCCTACATCCCGTTGACCGACAACATGATCAACGGAGACGCCAGCCGACCAGGAGACGTGTTCACGGCCCGCAACGGCAAGACCGTCGAGGTTCTCAACACCGATGCCGAGGGCCGCTTGGTCCTGGCCGATGCCCTGTCGTACGCCACGGAGAAGAAACACGACGCCATCATCGACATCGCAACCCTGACCGGTGCCGTGTCGGCCGCTCTCGGGAGTTCCTACGCCGGGTTGATGGGCAATGACGACGGTCTCCTGTCGAAACTGGAGACGGCGGGCGCCGCCACCGGCGAGAAGATCTGGCGGCTACCGCTGCCCGACGAATACCGCAAACAACTCGACTCACCGGTTGCCGATCTCAAGAACATCGGAAGCGGTCCCTACGGCGGTGCGCTCACCGCCGGGCTGTTCCTTCGAGAGTTCGTCGACCCCGATACCCCGTGGGCCCACCTCGACCTGGGCCTGTCGGCGATGGCCGAGGCCGACGACGGCATCATCGTGAAGGGTGGCACCGGTTTCGGAGTGCGGCTCCTGGCCCACACCGTTGCCACCTGGGCCGACTGAGACCGCTTCGAGATCCTGCCCGATCCGGGCGGGGGCCGGGCCTCCTTCTCAAGGAAGGTGTTCTCACGCCGATGAATCATGGAGGATTCGACGGCGAAAGGAACAACAGGTTGACCCTCGTCGACGCATCGACGACGACATCATCGACGGCAGTTCGGTCCAACGCGTTTCGGATCCTGCGGTCGAAGTTGGCCTTGGTCAGCCTGGATCTCGGCACCGCGCTGGTCGCCATGGCCGGCGCGGCCTGGCTGGCCCCGGCCGGACCTGATCGGCGGACCGCAGCCTTGCTTCTCGGCGCCGGCTGGGCCCTGTTCTTCACCCGACTTCGGTTGTACAGCGCTCGTTTCATCACCCGTCGATCCGACGAGGTGCAACGGATTCTCAACGCCACCTTGATGGCGGCCGCGACCACGGCCGTGGCCAGCTTCACCTTGCAGCTCGAAATCGGGCGGGCGTGGCTCGGGCTGAGTGCCCTGTTCGGCTTTCTTGCCCTCGCAATCGAGCGCGAGCTCGTCCGCGGCTACTACGACCGCCAGCGCAAGACGGGTCGCCTTCGCCGCCGGGTGATCGTGGTCGGACAGAACGACGAGAGTCACGAACTCGAGTTGATGTTCAACAAGGAAACGGCCATCGGCTACGACGTGGTTTGGACGGTCGACCCCGACAGCCCTGCGTCGTCGACCGGCGATGGCCAGCGCAACTCCGAACGCAACGATCTCACCACCCGGGTCCTGAGGACTGCCCACGAGCGTGGCGCCTCCAGCGTGGTCATTGCGGCAACCGCCATCGACACCCGGGCCAGCAATCGGCTGATCCGGGATCTGATGGATGCCGGCATTCACGTCGAGCTCACCTCGACACTGACCGACATCGACCCCGGACGTCTCACGGTTCGACCGTTGGGTCGGTTCCCGATCGTGTACGTCGAGCCCATCCAACGGGGCGGCTGGCGGGCGGTGGCCAAGCGAGGCTTCGACCTGGGCATCGCCTCGGTGTGTCTGGTGGTGGGGGCCCCGCTCTTCCTCGGCCTGTCCATCGCCATCCGTGCCACCTCCTCCGGCGGAGTCTTCTTCCGCCAGTCCCGAGTCGGGCAACACGGCGTGCCCTTCGACGTGCTCAAGTTCCGCACGATGGTCCACGACGCCGAGAAGTTGCTGGAGACCCTCGACTCGGCGAACGAAGGCGCCGGCCCGTTGTTCAAGATGCGCAACGACCCCCGGGTCACCAGCGTCGGTCGTTTCCTGCGCAAGACCTCGCTGGACGAGCTTCCCCAGCTGTGGAACGTGATCCGGGGCGAGATGAGCCTGGTCGGTCCTCGTCCCGCTCTGGCGTCGGAGATGGTGGCGTGGGACGAGGATCTGTACGGTCGGTTGCGAGTCAAGCCGGGGATGACCGGGATGTGGCAGGTCTCGGGACGGAGCGAGACGAGCTTCGAGGAGTACACCAGACTGGACCTGTACTACGTCGACAACTGGTCGCTCGTCGTCGATCTCAGCATCCTCATCCGCACGATCCCAGCCGTGCTCCGCAACGAAGGTGCCTACTGACGCCTGTGGCGTTCGAGCGTCGTCCACCGTCGGCCCACGTTCCCTCCCGCCGATTAGGATCGTGAGCGTGACCATCTCTGCCCCGTCAGAAACCGCTGTTGCGACCGGCGACCTTCCCAAGCGAGTGAACTTCGGCTGTGGCTTCGATCGTCGCGACGGATACCTGAACGTCGATTTCCAGGAGGTCCACGAGCCCGATCTGCTGGCCGATGTCCGTTCGTTACCCATGTTGCCCTCGGGCTACTTCGACGAGGTCCTGGCCCAGGACGTGCTCGAACATCTCGAGCGCGGTGATGTCGATCCAGCCCTGCGGGAATGGGCCCGCCTGCTCGCCGTCGGAGGCCGATTGGTGCTGCGAGTACCCGACCTCATCGGGCTCGCTCGGCTGCTGGCCTACCACGATCAGGTCGCCGACCATCACAAGCTCATCCAGAACCTGTACGGCACCCAGGCCTACACCGGCGATTTCCACCTGTCGGGTTTCACCGAACTGACGCTTCGGGCATCCCTGCACGACGCAGGATTCGAGGTCGAGAGCATCGAGCGCTTCGAGGACTGGTTGTTCGACTGCGTGGCCGTGCGCTCCGATGCGTTGGGCGTCTTCGATCCCGGCCCCCTGCCGTTTCTTGCCGCCTGTGACCACGACCCCGGCGGCCGGCAACGGCGGCGACTGTCGACCAGGGCCGGCACCCTCGATCGGGTGGTGACCGCCGTGGCCAATCAGGTGCCCGAGGGTCCCCGGTTGCGGGCTCGACGAGCCTGGCGACCGGTTCGTCGTCGTCTCGTCGAGCGAGGGGTCATCCAATGAGCGATCTCGACGCCGCCCAGACCGAAGCAGCGCGACTCCTCGTCGCCGATGCCGAACGGATCGTGGTGCTGACCGGAGCCGGGATCTCCACCGACTCCCGGATCCCCGACTTCCGGGGCCCGCAGGGTGTCTGGACCAAGAACCCGGCGGCCGAGAAGCAGGCAACCATTCAGAACTATGTGGCCGACCCCGAGGTCCGGCGCAACGCCTGGCGGAGTCGACTGGATTCTCCGGTGTGGGGAGCCGAACCGAATCCCGGGCACTACGCGCTGCTCCAACTGGAACGACTGCGCAAGCTCTCGCTGCTGATCACGCAGAACATCGACGGTCTGCATCACGATGCCGGCTCCGATCCGGATCGGATCGTCGAGGTGCACGGCTCGGTGCGCGAGGTCGTCTGTCTCAGCTGTTCGTATCGCGACCCGATGCAGGTTGCCCTGGACCGTGTGCGACTGGGCGAGGACGATCCTGCGTGTCAGGACTGTGGCGGCATCCTGAAGTCGGCGACGATCAGCTTCGGTCAGTCGCTGGTGGTCGAAGACCTGCAACGAGCCGAACAGGCAGCTCGCAACTGTGATCTGCTGCTGGCCATCGGCACGACGCTCGCCGTCTATCCGATCGCCAACGTGGTTCCCGTAGCCAAACAGACCGGGGCCGGTGTCATCATCGTGAACGGGAGCCCCACCGAGATGGACGACCTGGCCGACGTCGTGGTGCGCGGATCGATCAGCGACGCCCTACCCAAGATCCTCGGGGCATAGATCGCGATCGGTTCAGGACGGTCGGGCTCAGGACGGTCGGAATGCGAGGGTCGGAATACGACGGTCGGACGAATTGTTGACCAGTCCGATAGGGTATTGACTCGGACGTCCCGATCGGGGATGCCCAGGCCGAACCTTCCACCGTTCCATCCGTCCTCTCCGACGTCCACGAGGTCCCCACAATGCCAACCTTCCGAGAAATGCTTGCGTCCACCAAGGCCGAGATCAGTGAGGTCGATACGGCGCAAGCCGAAGAGTTGAGGGCGGCCGGTGCAACGGTGCTCGACATTCGCGAGCCTGACGAGGTCGATCAGGGTGTGATCCCGGGCGCAGTGACCATCGTTCGCGGCAACCTCGAGGCCCAGGTCGAGAACCGCATTCCGGACAAGTCGACGAAGCTGGTCGTCCACTGCGCCGGCGGCGTGCGCTCGGCGTTCGCAGCCAAGACGCTGGCCGAGTTGGGCTACACCGACGTCGTGTCGATGGACGGCGGCTTCAACAAGTGGAAGGACGAAGGGCGGGCCTGGGAGGTGCCGGCCAGCCTCGACTCGGGTCAACGCAACCGCTATTCCCGTCACCTGCTCCTCCCCGAGGTGGGCGAGGCCGGCCAACTGAAGCTGCTCAGCGCCAAGGTGCTGCTGCTGGGCGCAGGTGGTCTCGGCTCACCGGCCGCCCTGTATCTGGCTGCAGCCGGTGTCGGAACGTTGGGAATCATCGACATGGACGTCGTCGACGAATCCAATTTGCAGCGACAGATCCTCCACAATTTGTCGAGAGTCGGCATGCGGAAGGTCGATTCGGCCAAGCAGACCCTGACCGAGATGAACCCCGACCTGGTCGTCAACACCTACGACGCCCGCCTCGGTGCCGACAACATCATGGAGATCCTGTCCGGCTACGACGTCGTCGTCGACGGGGCCGACAACTTCCCCAGTCGCTATCTGCTGAACGATGCCTCGGTGAAGCTCGGCATTCCCGTCGTGCACGGCTCGATCTTCCGTTTCGAGGGTCAGATCACTGTCTTCGACCCGCTGCACGGACCCACCTATCGGGACCTGCTGCCCGAACCGCCTCCAGCCGAATTGGCGCCCAGCTGTGCCGAAGCGGGTGTGCTCGGCGTGCTGCCAGGCATCGTCGGGTCGATCCAGGCGCTCGAGGCCATCAAGCTGATCCTCGACCTCGGGGATTCGCTCCGGGGACGCCTGCTCGCCTTCGATGCCCTCGAGATGAGCTTCCGTGAGTACAAGCTCAACGTCGATCCCGACAACAAGGTGACCTTCGCCAACCGAGAGCTCATCGACGTCGTCGAACTCGATGGGCTGTGCATGCCCCACGTGAAGGAACCGGCGCTGGCCTGAGCTCCCTACCCGGAGCTGCCACGTCCGGGTCGGCACGTCCGGGTCGTCGAGCCGATCGAGTCGACGACAACGGTTCCGCTCCTACACTCTCGCGGTGGTTCTCGACCGGCGTTCCCAACAATGGCTCGTCGTCGTGGTCGCCCTCGTGGTCCAGGCAACGGCCGTCTTCGGCGCCGAGGGTCCCATCATCTACGCCGACGAACTCGGCCATGCTGCAACTGCCCGCTACTTCGGCGTCGGTACCGAGATCCAGATGCTGGCTGCGTTCTCGCACTTCGGCTATGGATTTCTCCTTGCACCGTTGACGGCGCTGTTCACCGAGCCCGACTCGTTCTATCGGGCAGCGACGATCGTCAACTCCCTGACGGTGGTGGCCTCGGCCGGTCTTCTGCATCGCGTCATCCTGATCCGGTTCCTCGGGGTCGGGGTCGGTACGGCTACGGCGGCCGCCATCATGTACTCGTTGGCTCCGCCGTTACTGATCAACACCAGCATCATGTGGCCCGAGAGTGTCCTGATCGCGGCGACGACCGTGATCCTGGCCGCGTTGCTGTGGTTTCGATCGAGCGGCAGTCGACGATCGGCGGTGGCCCTCGGACTCTCTGCCGTGGCCTCCTACGCCATCCATCCCCGTGCCCTCGTGCTCCTGATGGTGGTGATGGGCGCGCTCGTCGTACTCCGAGCGCAGCGGATCGTTCCGCTCCGGTCGACGCTGCTGGCGGTCGGCGTCATGGTGGTCGGCTATCTGGTCGTCGGACGAGTCAACGATCTGGTCTTCGAGGCGCTCTACACCGAAGGCTCGATCCTGCAGACTCCCGGCGGGTTGGTGACCAAGATTCTCGAGCAGCCCGATCAATGGCTGGGGGGCCTCCTCGGTACGGCGTGGTACCAGATTCTGGGGACGGGAGGACTGCTGGTCTTCGCGCTGCTGGGATGGGGGAGTGACCTG
>CALACD010000540.1 GCA_937890445.1 uncultured Acidimicrobiia bacterium
GTGACGGCCAGTTCGGTCGCGGGGCGGTCGCGGTAGTGATGACCCGACTCGTGCACCCGGGTGATGCGAGACGTGATGACCGAAGACACTTCGCCGACCGCCGTGCGGCGCCGACGGGTGCGGAGGCGGTCGACCTGGTCTGGATCGAACAGGCTGGTGCGGCCGTCGATGGCGACGGTGCGATCCAGGAGTCCGCGGCTGACGTAGGCGTAGAGGGTGGCCCGCTTCACGCCCAGGCGGGCGGCGGCTTCTTCGGCGCTCAGTCGCACATCGTCCACCGCGACAGCCTAGGCGACCTGGCCGCATGATTGATGAATCAACGTTGACGAAATCAATATTGATCAATGTAGTGATGGGCAGGCACGATGGGAGCATGCTCGATCGTCCGACCGTCACCCCATCCGACGCCCCGATCGTTGCGCCACCTGGACTGAAGGGCGTGATCGTGACCGATACGGCCGTTGGTTCGGTGCGCGGCGACGAGGGCTTCTTTCACTACCGTCAGTACGACGCCGGCGCGCTGGCTCGCAACACCGCCATCGAGGACATCTGGCACCTGCTGATCGTCGGCCATCTTCCCGACGATCGCGAGGCGGTCGCGTTCCGGCAACGGATCGGGGCCAAGCGGGTCGTCGCTCCCGAGACGTTGGAGTTGGTGGCAGACCTGGCCCGGCGCGTGCAGCCACCGCACCTGGTGCTCCAGGCAGCCCTGCCCCTGCTCTTGCCCGATGCCCGACCGACGCTCGATCTGGAGCACGAGCAGCGGGTCGATGACGTCTTGACGATCGGGGCCGCGGTGCCCACCGTGTTGGCGGTGGTTCGTTCGGTCCGGGAGGGCCGGCCGCTGTCGGCCGCCGACCCGGGACGAGGTCACGCCGCCGACTGGTTGGCCATGGCAAGCGATCGCCGACCGAGTGAGCAGCAGGTGCGGGCGGTCGAGACCTATCTGGCGGCGACCGTCGATCACGGTCTGAACGCGTCGACGTTCGCCACACGAGTGGTGACCAGCACCGGAGCGGATGCTGCTGGCGCCCTCGGCGCCGGCGTCGCGGCTCTGGCCGGGCCGTTGCACGGCGGGGCGCCGGCTCGGGCCCTCGGCATGATCGACGAGATCGGCGATCCTGCCGCAACCGAGGCCTGGCTGACCCCGAGACTGGAGCGAGGGGAGAAGATCATGGGCTTCGGCCATGCTGTCTATCGGGCCGACGATCCTCGTTCGACCCTGATGCGAGAAGTGGCGCTCGGCTTCGGCGGCCCGCTGGTGGAGCGGGCCATCGAGATCGAACGGCGCATCCTGCGGCAGTTCCGGGCGTTCAAACCCGATGCCGTCATCGTCACCAACGTCGAGTTCTACGCAGGCATCGTGCTGCATCTGGCTGGGCTTCCACCCGACGCCTTCACCAGTTGTTTCACGGTGAGCAGGGTCATTGGTTGGGGGGCGCACCTGGTCGAACAGGCGGCCGACAACAAGATCGTTCGTCCTTCGTCCCGGTACGTGGGACCGGCACCCTTGGCGGCCTGAACGGCGCCGCCACCTCGGTGACCTACGCTGGCCGGGTGCTCGGGCGAAGTCATCGGCGTGCAGCTTGCGTGGTCGCGACCGGGGTCGGTGCCGTGGTCGCTCTGGTCGCTTGCTCTTCGACGGCGACCACACCGTCGTCGGCTCCGGCGTCGTCGATGACTCCAACTTCGGTGACGAGTCCGGTCCCGAGAGCTGCCTCGGTGACGACGGCAGGTTCGATCATCGCCGAGGGCCCCGCCTCGTCACCGGTGGCCGGTCCTTCGTCGACCCTGCCGGGGCGGTCAACCGTTCGCACCGGGGCCGAGGGCCTCCTGGCCGACGACTTCGCGTCGTTGGCCGGACTTCGTCTGGGGCTGATCGTTCATCAGGCCTCGATGGTGGGGGATCGCCACCTGATCGATGTCGTCGGTGAGATGCCCGAGATCGAACTGGCTGCGGTGTTCGCACCGGAACACGGCGTGCGAAGCGAGGTCGACGCCGGGGTTGCAGTGGCCGATGGGACCGATGCCGGTTCTGGCGTTCCGGTGTTCAGTCTCTATGGAGAAACGAGGCAACCGACCCCCGAGATGCTGCGAGGCATCGACGTGCTCGTCTATGACCTCCAGGACGTCGGTGTGCGCTGCTACACCTACATCTCCACCATGGGCTTGGCCATGCAGTCGGCCGCTGCGGCTGGGATTCCGTTCATCGTCCTGGATCGCCCCGATCCACTCGGTGGAGATCGGCTGGGCGGTTTCGTCCGTGACAGCGCCCAGGTCTCGTTCGTTTCCCAGTATCCGATCCCGACCGTGTACGGACTGACGGCGGGAGAACTGGCGTCCGCCATCAAGGGCGAGGGGTGGCTGCCGGGGCTCGAGGACCTCGATCTGCGAGTGATCGAGATGCAGGGTTGGTCACGTGGTACGCCGTGGCCGGTGCTGGATCGCCCGTGGGTTGCACCCAGTCCTGGTCTTCCCACCGAGGTGGCTGCCCTCACCTATCCGGCCACGGTGCTCTTCGAAGCGACCACACTGAGCTATGGCAGGGGGACCGATCGGGTGTTTCGGTGGATCGGCGCCCCCTGGTTGGACGGCAATGCGTTGGCCGCCGATCTGAATCGGCGTGACCTACCCGGTGTCCGTTTCGATCCGGTGTCGTTCACTCCCGATTCGGCACTGGCTCCCGAACCCCGGTTCTCGGGCATCGACATCGACGGGGTCGAGGTGGTGGTCCTCGACCTGGTTGCCTTCGACCCGGTGATGACCGGGATCCATCTGTTGACCGCAGCCCAGTCGGCCTCCGATGCAGCCGGGACCGGCTCGATCGTCGACCGACCGCAGATGTTCGATCTTCTGGCCGGGTCGGATCGACTCCGTCGAGCGTTGGCCGCTTCGGAATCGGCCGAGGACATCATCGGCGGGTGGGATGCGGAGCTGGCTGCCTACGACGAGTTGCGTCTCCGCTACCTGCGCTACGGGGGATGACGGCCGCGAGGAGGGTCCGACGGGTCAGGGACGGCGGGCGGTCAGGAGTTGGGCGATACCGAGCGTCAGCTGAGTGCGTTGGGCGTCTCGGAGCCCGGCTGCCGTCATCTGGGCCAGCATCTCGGCCGGTTCGGGAAGGTACGACACCGACCGGGGCAGGTAGGAATAGGCGTTCTTGTCCGACAACAGGCCGCCGATGAGGGGGACGATCTTGTTGAAGTGAAGATCGAAACCGGCTCGAAGAAGGCGCTGCTCGGGCGCCGATACGTCGACCAGCGCGATTCGACCTCCGGGTCGCACGACCCGGACCAGCTCGGCGAAGAACGGGGGAAGCGCAACCAGGTTGCGCAGTGCGTAGCCGCAGACGGCGGCGTCGACCGAGCTGTCGGCCACCGGGAGGGCCAGCAGGTCGCCCTGGACGTACGGGCTCTTGTGGCTGGCCGCCGCCATCATGCCGTAGGAGAGGTCGATGCCGATGGCGGTGTGGCCCTGCGCCTCGAGCGCCTTGACGAAGTCTCCGGTGCCGCAGGCCAGATCGAGCACGGTCGATCGTGGTTCCAGCGCGAGGGACTGGAGCGTCCGTTTCCGCACGCCAACGTCCAACCGGAAGGTCATGATCCGGTTGACCAGGTCGTAGCGGGGAGCGATGGTGTCGAACATGTCGCGTACGGCAGCCCGCTTCTCCTCACCTTCGGGCAGGCGATCCGTTGGCATGGAGGAGGTCACGACCCCAGGCTAGGCGCCCGGGCAGAAGCCTCGTCGGGTCGCAGGACGAGCGACGCTGATCAGATCTGCTCGACGGTCACGTCCGATTGTTGGTCAGGTCTTGTCGCTGGCCAGGTGACCGGCCCGATGCCCGCCGGTCCAGTCCTCGCTCTGGGGCTTGTCGCTGACGCCACCCAGGATGTTGAGCTGGGGTACCTCCCGCAAACTGCGCTTCATCTCGGCGAAGCCGGGGAACTTGGCCAGTTCGGTGACCGCATTCCACAGTGGGACGGCCTCGGCGTCGGTCGGCACCCGGCTGATCACGGGGCCGAAGAACGAGAGTCCTTCGGGTGGCTGGAAGGTGATGATGGGAGTTCCGACGTCGCGGCCGGTGCGGGCCAAGGCCAGCTCGGTTTCCTCCTCCAACATCTCGTCCCACGAGGTGTCGTCGAGGGTTGCTGCGTAGCTGGTCGCAACGCCGGCTGCGGCCAGCACCTCCTCGGCGTGGGCCGTGGTGCTGAGATGCTGCCGCATGCCCGATCCCTTGGGCTTGTCCCAGTAGCTTTCGCCGTAGGCCCGGACGATCGCATCCAGGGGCTCTCGCCCCAGGTCTTCACGCACCGCAGCGGCAACACGCAGCATTCGAAGGCCTGCCGTGTGACCGTGTTCGTACTCGGGCGGGAACTCGGTGGCGTAGTCCTTGTCCTTGTTGAGGATGCGCAATGAAATGAACCTCCAATCGACCTTGTAGTCGGTTTGTTGGGCCACCTTGACCACCCATCGGGAGGTGATCCAGGCGAAGGGGCAGACCGGGTCCCAGAAGAACTCGATGTCGAAGGCGGGATCGGAGGCGGGCATGGCGTGCGTCATGCCAAACGATCCCTCACGGCGAGCCCGAGGGCAAGACCTGTGCCCTCGCCGGGGTCGGCGGACTCATCGGCGAGTGTGTCCGGCCGATGGAGCCCGATGACCTCTGCACCGATCTCGGTCGCGCCATCACTCGGTTCACTCGGCCTGGACTTCCCCGACGGGTGGATGTCGCTGCCCATCGAGCCCGAACAGCAGCGAGAGGTCTGTGACCGGTTGCGGGGTGAGCTCGCCGTCGGCAACGGTAGGGACGAGACCACGTGGGACGAGACCACGTGGCGTGGTTGGGAGGCCGGGGTCGAACTCCTGCACGATCAGCTCGCACACGTGCGAGCGGTGTCAGCGGCCATTCATACCGAGGTTTCGACGTCGACGACGACGTCGACGAGGCGTGACGTCGTGATGGCCGTCGGGCTCGTCGGCTGGCTCGATCGGTCCGACTTCGGTCCGGCCCTGCCGTTGACACCGGGCAATCTGGTGAGTGCAGCCCCGATGGTGCGGACCACGAGTCCGCGCCGGCTGCCGAACATCGTGAACCTCGAGCCGCCCGCCGTGGTACGGGTGGCTGGGTGGGAGGGTGTTCGGCTCCGCCGTCACGTGAGCGTTCGGACGGGGCCGGTCGCCGTGCACGGACTGTATGCCGAGAGCTACTTCGTACCGTCCACCGAGGATGCCGACCGCGTGGCGTTCCTGATGTTCACCACACCGAATGAGCATCTGTCGCGCCGGTTCGCTCCGACCTTCGCCGAGGTGGCCGACACGCTCATGTGTTGAGGGGCCGACGCCGCTTGCCCGAACGCCGCTTGCCCGAACGCCGCTTGCCCGAACGCCGCTTGCCCGGCATCGTGGGGGTTGCGGCCGTTGCTCTGGTCCGGTTCCCTTGGTCCGGCCCTCAGGTGCGCTTCGTCAGATCGACGCCGGTGAGGTCGGTGAATCGGGCTAGGAAGTCGGCGGTGTCGGAGGACCAGAGTTCGACCCACGCTTCGTCGGAGTGTCGACTGCGGAGCTCGATCAGTTCGTCGATTCCGCTGCCGACGGTGATCCGAAGCGGTGTGTCGGGGTTGCTGATCGCGTTACTGATCACATCGGCAACCTCCTCGGGACCCCGGGCGTGAACGTGGTCGTAACCAACGGAGAAACCCCAGTTCTTGGCAACGGGCCGGTAGGGGCTGTTGCGATCGGGTGCTCCGGTCTTGTCTCGAATGGGCGTGGCGACGGCGCCGGGTTCGACGATGCTGACCCGAATGCCGAAGATGGCGGCTTCCATGGCCAGGGTCTCGCTGATTGTCTCGACGGCCCACTTGGTGGCCGAGTAGGGGCCGAACATGGGAATTGCGGTGCGCCCCGTGATCGACGAGATGTTGACGATGTGACCTGATTGCCGTCGACGCATGGTGGCCAGGGCGTGCTGTGTGCATCGGACGAGCCCGAAGACGTTGGTTTCGAACAAGCTCTTCCAGGCATCGATCGAGAACTCTTCGATGGATCCGACAGGGCTTGCTCCGGCGTTGTTGACCAGGATGTCGATGTCGCCGGCCCGGGCGAAGGCCTCGGCCACGCTGGCGTCATCGGTCACGTCCAACTCGGCCACCTCGACGATGACCCCGGCGGTAGCTGCTGCCGCCAGGAGGTCTCCCGATCGGGAGGTGTCGCGCATGGTGGCGATGACGCGGTGGCCGTCGCTGGCCAGTCGGATGGCGGTGGCCAGACCGATTCCGCTCGAGGTGCCGGTGATGAGCGCAGACGTCGTTGCCATGACGGGAGTATCACCCACGGCGGCGGGCGACGGGAATTCGGCCCTGCCGGGACCGTCGGGCCACCCAGGATCGGGCTCGGGAGACCTGACCGGGGCCCGGAATGGAGTTGTCAAGAAGCGAGCGTCGGACCGATCGGAGATCGTTGAGCAGGAGACGTGTCCTCGTCGTTGGAGACTTCGACGTAGGACAGTGACCTTGAATCCGGGGTGGTCCCCGGTGTCCGAATGAAGATGGCGTCAGGCCGCGAGTTCGTGTTGCTGTTTCGTCGGCAGGTGAGCAGGCCGGAAGGGGATGGTCCGCTCGGTTGTCCCGTCTGGCCGGGACAGGGTGAGGGTTCGGTCGTCGTCCATCGACAGCGTCCACCCTCCTTCATGGACCAGGTGATGCCAGCGTCGACTGATCGGTAGCAGTTCGTTCAGGACGGTACGACGGCTCTGCCGGTAGGGGATGACGTGATGGATCTCGCAACCGCTCCAGGGCGTGCCGCTTATGGGGCAAGAATCGTAGAGCGTCCGCAAGGCAGCGGTCTGGGCCGGCGTGGTGGATCGTGCACCATGGGCGGCTTGGACGTTGGCGTCGTGTGCGAGGTCGACTCTTCGCAGTGTGGCCTCACAGCACAGGCGGCCGATTGCGGCGGGATCGAGCGAGCTGCCATCCATGGTTTCGGCCACGGTGGCGGCGTGAGGCCCGTTGGCCAGTGTGGCCCGGTCGGTCAGGACAGTGACGGTCACGTTGGGTCGGACAGAGGCCGTGGCCCGATCGGCCCCGTCGCCCCGAAGGATCAGATCATGGAGAGCTTGGGCCATCATCTGGTCGGCGCTGGAGGCATCGTCGACGCTGGGCATCACGTCGGGATGCTCCTTCAACCAGCGGTACTCGCGAGCAAGGGCTGCTTGTACGGCCGCGCCACGCAGTGGATCGAGGGAGCCTGAGAGACGGTAGCCGGCACGGTCCCGGTCGAGTGCTACACGGGCGTAGGAGTCAAGGACCGCTTGGGCGCCGGATTCTTTGCCGTGGTCGTCGCGGATGCTGTCTCGCAG
>CALACD010000541.1 GCA_937890445.1 uncultured Acidimicrobiia bacterium
GCCATCACGGGTTTGGGCTGCGGAGCGTCGAGGATCACCGCCGAGGCCGTGACGCAGCCGACGGCAGGGAAACGACTGCCGACGGCAGGGAAACGACTGCCGACGGCAGGGAAACGACTGCCGACGGCAGGGAAACGACTGTGCTCAGGAAACCAGTGGGGCTCAAGTACTCTGAACGAGTGAGTTCTGAAACCGCACAGTCCGTGGCAGTGGCCAGCGAGATCCCGTCGACGGATCAGTTGTACACGGCCTCCTACTACGCCTCCAACCTCGGCATTCCGTACGAGCGCAACGAGCATTGGCTGCGATTTTTCGGCACGGTGGGGGACCGGATCGTGTCCTCCCTGGCCCCGTCCACGGCGCTCGATGTGGGTTGCGCCTTCGGTTTCCTGGTCGAGGCGTTGCGCGACCGAGGCGTGGATGCAACGGGGACCGACATCTCCGAGTACGCGATCAGCCAGGTCGGGGGATCAGCCGTCGGTCATTGTCGGGTCGAGTCGGCACTCGAACCGATCGAAGGTCGCTACGACCTTATCTCCTGCCTCGAGGTCGTCGAACACCTGAGTCCCGAAGACGGGCGATCGGCACTGGCCAACATGACTGCTGCCACTGACCAGCTCCTGCTTTCGACCACCCCGGCCGATTTCAACGAGCCGACGCACATCAACGTGCGCCCTGTGGAGTATTGGGCCGAGATCCTGGCCGAACTGGGCTTCTTCCGAGATGTCGATCACGATGCCACCTACCTGACCCCCTGGGCCGGCCTGTTCGTGCGACGTGATCAACCGATATCGACGATGGTCAAGGACTACGAGCGGCGGAGTTTCCTCCTGCAGTCGGAAGTGTTCGAGCTGCGTCACGCCGTGCTGGCTCACCACGCCAAGATCGATGCCCTGACCGCGGCACCGCAGGTCGATGGGGAGCTCGCGGAGGCTCGGGCCAAGATCGAACGCCTGGAACGTGAGCTGTGGATCGCTCGGGACGCCGCCGTCGGGGCCGAGGCATCGAAAGGGGCGGCAACGGCTCAACTCCGCGGAGTCCGGAGCGCACTCGAAGCGGCACAGGCCCACCAGCAGATGTGGGACGCATTGATCACGCAGCTCGAGGGGGTGAACTCCGAACAGCTCGGCCGGAGCCTGACCGAACTCGACCGAGTTCGGCATCGCCTCCACGAGGTCGAGAACTCGACGACCTGGAAAGTTGGGTGGAAGTTGCTTGCCCCCTACCGGCGACTCCGGGGTCGAGGATGAATCTGAAGGACCCACGCGACGTGACCGTGTCGATCGTCGTACCCGTCTATCGACCTCAGCCGCAGCACCTTCGAGAGGCCATCGAATCGGTCCTGGCGCAAACCTCCGATGGCTGGGAGCTCGTGCTGGTCGCAGACGGCCCTCAGCCCGGTGAGATCGAACGGATCCTGTCCGGCCTTGATGACGAGCGCATCCTGGTCCACCGCAGATCCGATCAGGGTGGCATCGTTGCGGCCAGCAATGATGCCATCGATCGCGCCAGCGGCGAGTTCGTCTGCTTTCTCGACAACGATGACACTCTCGACCCATCGGCGATACAGGCCCTCCACGAGGTGATCGCCGCGCAACCTGACACGGATGTGATCTACACCGACGAGGACAAGCTCGACCTGGACGGCAGGCGGGTGGTTCCGTTCCACAAGCCGGGTTGGTCCCCGGAACGCCTGCGAAGCCAGATGTACATCGGTCACCTGGCGGCGTATCGGACATCACTGGTTCGGGACATCGGTTGCCTTCGCGCCGAGTTCAACGGTTCCCAGGATCACGATCTCGCGCTGAGGGCAACCGAACAGGCGAGACGGATCGTGCACATTCCTCGGGTCTTGTATCACTGGCGAATGTCGGAGACTTCGACTGCGTTCGATCCATCGACGAAGGACTGGGCTTTCGAGGCCGGCGTGCGTGCCGTGCAGAGTCAACTGGATCGGCTCGGCATGCTGGCGACCGCTGTCCGAGATCACGACCGCGTGGGAGTCGTGTCGGTCAATCCCCGACTCGACCGGTATCCGCTGGTCAGCGTGGTCGTCTTGACCGGTGGGACGTCGCGCATTGCTTCGGGTCGCGACATGGTCCTGGTCGAGAATTGTGTGGCGTCGGTCGTCGCCATGTCGAGCTACCCCAACTACGAGATCGTCGTGGTGCTCGACCGATTCGCACCCGATGCGTTGGGTGATCGACTGTTGGCTCTCGGCCAGGGACATGTTCGGCTGCTGCGCGATACCGAGGAGTTCAGCTTCGCAGGCGCGAACAACAAGGCCGTTCGGGGCGCAGCCGGCGACCTTCTCATCTTCCTCAATGATGACACCGAAGTGATCACGCCGGACTGGATCGAACGATTCGTGTTGTACCTCCTGCAGCCCGATGTCGGTGCCGTCGGCTGTTGCCTGGAGTACCCCGACGGTACGATCCAGCACGCTGGGGTGGCCTCACGTGAGGGCGGACCTGGTCACCGATCGGTCGGGATGCTCCGAGACGAGACCGGGGAGTTCCAAGCGTTGGGTCTCACACTCAACGCGCTCGCCGTGACCGGAGCCTGTCTCGGGGTGGCACGGGAGAAGTTCGAGGCGGTGGGAGGTTTCACGCTGCTCTTCCCGCTCAGCTTCAATGATGTCGACCTGTGTCTCAAGCTGGTCAGCCAGGGATGGCGAACCGTGCTCGACAACCGGACCCGGATCGTGCATTTCGAATCGTCCAGTCGTGAGCCGGCAGTCAAGTCCTGGGAGCATCTGCTGCTCCTCGAGCGATGGTGGCATCTGCTCAACGACGACCCGTGGGACAACGGGAATCTGGTCGGCTACCGAGTCGACGAGATCCCGCCACCGACCGCGCTGACCCGCCTGCGCGAGTTGACCGGCCAGAGCTTCGCGCCGCGCTCGTGGCCTCTCGAGCTCGTTCCCAACGCCTCATTCGTTCCCAATGCCTAAATCGTTCGCAATGCGACGGTCTCGACCGACGGACGGCCTCAGCTGGTTGATCGGGCGGTTCTCCACCGAGTCGACAATTCGATCATTCCGTAGCGCTCCGACGACGAACCGGGTTGCACCGGCATCTTGTGGGCTCGATCCCAGGAATCGAAGCAATGGAGCACGTCGGCGGAGTAGACGCCGGTGGTGAGAAAATAGAGTCCTGGCAACAGAACGAGACGATCGATCTCCACGTCCACGAAGCCGGATCCCGGCTCGATGACCGGCTGCTCCACGCCGGCCAACTTGTTGTTGGGACCCGAGAGGTGCGTTCCGTTCTCGTGGTACAGCCCGATACCGAACACGGGATGCCGAACGCGGGACGCAGCCTCGTACCAGAGCCGAACGATCAACGGATCGCCGCTGCTGGCCGACTGGCGGGGTGTGCCGTCGACCTCGTGGAAGGTGACCTTCGTGATGCGTATCTCACCGGTACCTCGGCGGGTGGCATCATCGACTTCGATCGTTGACGCAACCTGATCGATCTCGGCTTCCCGTTCGTCGGAGAGGCGTTCGTTCTCCTGCTCGTTGACACGGTTCAGGTAGGCCTCGATGGTGGGCGTCGGACGGCCGACCTGCTGGAGGACGCCGTGGTCGAGCCACGCCACCTCGTCGCACAGCGTCTCCATGGTTCCGGCATCATGGGAGACCAGGACGATCGTCGTCCCCTTGCGCCGGAGGGCGTAGATGTGGTCGAAACACTTCCGTTGGAACTCCTCGTCGCCCACCGCCAGTACTTCGTCGACCAGGAGGATCTCGGGTTCGACGTGCACGGCGATGGCGAATCCGAGCCGCACGTGCATGCCGCTCGAGTAGATCTTCACCGGCGAATCGATGAACGACCCGATGCCGCTGAACTCGGCGATCTCGTCGATGGCCGATGCCATCTGTTTCTTCGGCAGCCCCAACATGGCGCCGTTCAGGAAGACGTTCTCCCGCCCCGTGAGATCCGGATGGAACCCGGACCCGAGCTCCAAGAGGGCGGAGACCCGCCCATCGACGGAGATCGAACCCGTGGTCGGCGCGTGGATGCCGGCGCACAGTCGCAACAGGGTGCTCTTGCCCGATCCGTTGTGGCCGATGATGCCGAAGAACGAACCCTTGGGAATGTCGAACGAGACGTCCCGGAGCGCCCAGAACTCCTGCTCGGAGGATCGTCCACGGCGAAGCATGGCCTCCTTGAGCGAGGCAGGCCGGTCGGCCGCGATCGAGAATCGCTTCGAGACGCCCTTGATCGAGATGGCGGCTCCTCGGTTGCCGATTGTCCCGTCCACTTACAGCTCCTCACTGATGGCCATCGACCTTCGGCGGAAGAACATGATGCCGAGCGTCGGGCTGATGATGGCATAGGCCAACATGGTGAGAACTCGTTGTGGCGACGGAACCTCCAGGAAATAGACCACGTCGTGGGCGGCCTGGACGAACTCGCTGACCGGATTCCACTCGACCAGCTGCTTGGCCGGCAGACCGTAGGTCTCGAGATCGGGCTGGTCGAGCAATCCGATGGGATAGACGATCGGGACGAGGAAGAACTGCAGACTCAGAGCGATGCCGACCAGGTAGCGGATGTCGCGGTAGCGAGCGTTCATCCCGGCCACGAACATGCCGATGCCCAAGGCGAACGAACCGGTCGCCAGCAGAACCACGGGCAGGAGCAGAAATGTCCAGCTCAGGTTGCCGAGCCCCATCATCAGCAGGAACAACACGAAGATCTCGAAGGCGCTTTGCACTGCGGCCGACAGAGCGCCGCCGAGAATCGCCGTCTCGGTCGGGAAGAAGACCTTCTTCCGAAGATCCATCACTCCGACCAGCCAGTCCATGGATCCGTTGACGATGGCGGCAAAGAAGTTCCAGACCACGAGACCGGTGAACAGATAGATCGCGAAGAGTTCGGCCTTGCCGTTGGAGGTGACGGGCGGTGTCGTACGGAGGAAGACGCCGAAGACGAGGCTGTAGATCAGGACGGTCGACAACGGGTTCAGGAGCGACCAGAGCCAACCGAGGAGACTGCGCTTGTAGCGAGCCCGCATCTCGCGTTGGGCGAAGTTGACGATGAGCGGGCCATAGTTCGGCGCCAGTTTGGGAAGGAGCGTCACGTCGGATTCTTCGCCGTCAAGTGGGACAAGACCCCAGAGTACCGGTGGCGGATGGCGGGTCGGTGTATCGCTGCGGTACCGGTCGCCGAAGTCACGGTTGCACGCCGTGACGCTCGGGCCTGTCGCGGAAGCGTTGCGGTCCGCTGCCTGTTGTTGACTGTTGAGTATGGTGAGGATTGCCGTGCGGGATCTCGAGGATTGATGTGACCAAACTGATCGTTTTCTCGATCTGCAAAGATGAATCAGCCACCATCGGTGAGGTGCTGGATCGGATTCCTGAGCAGATCGACGGCATCGATGTCATCGAACGCTGGGTGATCACCGACGGCTGCACGGACGACACCGCCGAGGTCGCCCGTGACCATGGAGCCCAGGTGATCGAAGGTCGAGTGCAGCGGCGTCTGGCCTTCCGCTTCCAGCAGGCCATCGATCTTGCCCTTCGTCGAGGTGCCGATGTGGCGGTCAGTATCGACGGTGATCTGCAGTTCGACCCGGTCGACATCCCTGCGTTCGTCGCTCCCATCGTTGCCGCCGAGGCCGATTTCGTCGCGGCCGACCGTTTCACCGACCCCACCACCGGCGTGCAGCGCCGACCCGAGAACATGCCGGTGGGGAAGTACCTGGGGAATCGACTGGGTGCGAACATCGTGGGCAGGCTCAGCGGCGAGCGGTTCGCCGACGTGACGTGCGGCTTTCGGGCCTACAACCGCCGGGCAATGCTGGCTCTGAACATCAACAGCAAGTACACCTATACGCAGGAGTCCTTCCAGCTGCTCGCCTTCAATCAACTCGACATCGTGTCGATCCCGACGATGGTCACCTACTACCCGGGTCGCCGATCCCGAGTCGTCACGAGCTTCTGGCAGTTCCTCATCAACAGTGCGGTCAACATTCTGCGGGCGTTCCGAGACTTCGCCCCGCTGCGGTTCTTCGGCATGTTGGCCGCCTTGCCTCTGGTTCTGGGCGGATTGGGTGCCGGCTTCGTGGGTGTCCATTGGTTGCGAACTGATCGAACGTCGCCCTACACATCGCTGGGCATCGTGGGTGTCTATCTGTTCTCGCTGGGGCTGATCGTCCTCGTCGTCGGACTGCTGGCCGACATGCTGGGGCGGAGCACACGAAATCAGGAGAAGATCATGCAAGAACTGAAGCTGATTCGCTACGGCCGCGCCTCGGAGGTCGACGAATGAGACTCAGCTACCACCCGCCCCGATTCCTCTTTCGGCGGGCGACGGTCCTTCGGCTGGTCACGCCAGGTGAAACGTTTCTCGAGGTCGGTGCCGGAAACCTCAAGATGAGCATTGCCCTGCTCTCGAAGTTCGGGCGAGGCACGTCCGTCGAGCCTGCTTCGGGTGCCACCGCGATCCATGCGAGCTTGTCGGCCGATGCGTTGTCCCGACTGACTCTGGTCACCGACGAGCTGTCGTCGGTCGATCGACGCCAGACGGTGGATTGCGTCGTCAGCTGTGAGGTCATGGAACACGTGGAGGACGATCACGGTTTCCTCGACGAGCTACGGAGCTTCCTCGGGCCCGGGGGACAGTTGATCATCTCGGTGCCGGCCAAACAACGGTACTGGTCGGTGCACGACGAGATGGTCGGGCACCTACGCCGTTACGAGAGAGAGCCGCTGGTCGAGTTGATCGAAGCGCATGGCTTCGAGGTGGAGGAGGTGGCCGCCTATGGGTTCCCCTTCATCAATCTGCTCTGGCTGGCCCGAGTGGTGCATGGACGTCGACAGGTGGCGGAGAAGTCGTCGATGTCGAATCATGAACGAACCGAGGCCAGCGGAATCGCCCAGAACGATCTCAACAAGTGGCTCGGGCTCGTCTTCAATCCTCTGACCTTTGCGATCCCCAATCTGATTGCGCGGTCATTCGACCGCTTCGATTGGTCGGAGGGCTACGTCGTCAGCGCTCACCGAATCGCCTGAGTCCGGAGGCCAACGTTCGGGTCAACCAGAACAGCGCTGTCATGGTGATCAAGGCCACGAACGTCACCGCACGTTCAGCCAGGCTCACCGAGAGCGCGTCGGTCTGGGTGATGCCGAGCGAGCCGGCATAGACGGCCAGAATCGCTTCGCGAATCCCGAACGCACCCGGGGTGAGTGCGACGAAGAGGGTCAGATTGGTCAGGGCTGTCAAGATGATGGCAGCCGGAAATCGGACGTGGATGCCAATGGCCTCGAAGAGGAACCAGAACAGCGCGAGCCGAGCCAGGAGGTTCATCACCACCACCAGGATCATCCGGCTCAGGAGCACACGATCTGCGGTGACGAGCTTCCAGCTGCGAACGACGGCTTCGATCTGGGCAATGACTCGTTTGGCCAGGCGGCCGGGGAGTCGCGCCAGGATGGCCAGTACCAGTTCGTCGAGTCTCAGTCGGGGCGAGATGAGCGAGATGGCCATCACCGTGAATCCGAGCAGTACGACGAAGAGGAAGGCCACCAGCGGGCCCCAGTCGATGAACGGCAGAACGAGGAAGGCCAGTGCAGTCAGCCCATTCACGAGGATCACGATGATCGCGTTGCCGTAGAGGGTGACGACGAAGTCGCTGTACGCCAACCCATAGCGCTGCTTCAGATGGACGGCACGGACCCCCGATCCACTCTGGAAGGGGAGCACCGAGTTGGCCAGCGTCGCGAGTGTCGTCGTATAGGTGGCTTCGAACAACGAGATCTCGTCGGCAAGGCGATCGACCACGACTTTCAGGAAGAACCCGAGCGACATCATGATGATGAGTACCAGTCCGCCGCCGATGACGAAGGTGGTCACGTCGAGACGCTGGAGTTGATCTCGCAGGTTCTGATCCTGCTGGAGCGCTCGGATGACGAGTGCGACGAAGATCACGACGAGCGTCGTGCGTACGACG
>CALACD010000542.1 GCA_937890445.1 uncultured Acidimicrobiia bacterium
GCCTGGGTCGATTCGACCCCGGACCACCATCACCCGAGGGCACCGCGCCCGCCAGGACAGATCGGTCATGCAGTCATAGGCCGCATCGAGGTTGTGGCCGAAGTAGTCGGGAAATGTTCCGGCTTCAGCCAGGTGACGCAGCGCAGCAACGCGATCTCCGCCCAGGTCGACGTCGATCATGTCCCACCCGGCCAGTTCCATGGGGACCGGGAGCGCCCTGGTTCCCCAGAGCCCCGGACTGACCCGCCGAAGCACGATGGCGAGGAGTACCGAGAGCGACACCGGCTCGGTCATGGCAGGATCTCGTAGAACGAGTCGTAGTGGTCTGAAGTGTAGTAGAGCTCGCCGTTGGCGCCGGCCACGATTCGCCGCGCCCCCCGATCGCTCTCACCGGGCGTCACGACGGTGTACTCCCGGTAGTGACCATTGCTTCGCAGCGGCAGGAGTTGCTCACGATTCTGGAAGATCGAGTCGTCTTTGGCGAACGGATAGGGGCCACCGTTGGCGATGTCGTCCAGGGTGTCGAGAGCTTCGGGTGGCAGGTCGGACCTGTCGATGACGGACAGATCGGAAACCCGGGCGATGACCAGGGACGAAGCCGATGCCGTGTCCACCGTGGTTGCGGATGGATCCCCGCTTGCGGTGGTGGTCGTGAACTTCGTGAGTGAGCCGCCGGCAGCGGCCTCGTCGGCACTGATCGACGCTTCGACATCGGTAGTCGTCTCGGTTCCGGAGCGATCGGAGAACCAGTTGAACCCAGCCACCAACAGCAGCAACGCACAAGCGAGCACATAGGGTCGAAGCTTCGCCGGCATCACGAATCCGGGAAGAACTGATTGAGCGATTCGGCCAATCGGTCGACGTGGTCGCTGAAGATGCCATCGATGCCGGAGTCGATGAGGCCGGCGATCTGGCGCGGGTGCTGGGCATCCCACCCGAAGGCATATCTATCGAAGCGGTGGAAGATGGCGATCATTCCACCGCTCCAATCGGGCAACCGCATGTTGATGGCGTCGATCCCGGCGTTTCGTAGCAGGTCGGCCCGGCGTTCGGGTCCGTGCTTGAGGTTCTTGAGCCGGGTCGAGTCGACCAGTCGAGCCGAGGTCTGATGACGCCATTCGGTGAGTTGCTCATGCCGGGGATGGCAGATCCACAGACGGTCTTCGGCGCCGGCGTTGCGGGCGATGGCGACTGCGGCGGTGAATGCCAGCGGATCCTTCAGATCCAACGAGAGCGGAAGTGCTGTGCCGATGCGGTCGTAGTATTCCTCGAGCGTCGGGATGTGCTCCGGGAGTGCAGCGCGAGAGACGGTTCCGATGGGCTTCTTGCGCAGTGAGCCTCCGACGGTGCCGTCGTGATCCAGCACCGGAACGCCGTCCGCAGTCACCCAGACATCACTCTCCATGCCGGTGGCACCAAGTTTCACGGCCAACTCGAAGGCCTCGATCGTGTTCTCTGGCGCGTGCGCTCGGGCACCTCGATGAGCGAAGCCGATGGGGCGATCCAGGAGGGGTGCGAGGCGAGGTGGCATCGGTTCCCAATCTAGGCGATCCCGGGTATCCACCCACTGACTCGGGAATCGGTCCATAGTGTCCGACACGGGGCAGGAGATTCAGGTTCTCTTGCCTATTCCCTTAAGAGTCCCCCACCTCCTGCCGAACCTACTTGCAGACGAAGGATTGGGTAGGAGGATTTCTCTCAATGGCCACCATTCGAGCCAGTTGTCCGGATTGCGGCGACGTCGAGCTCACCACGCACGACGTTCATGTACGCATTTGCGACGACACCAATGAAGGCACGTACTCGTTTTCGTGCCCCCACTGCGGTATGACGGTGGTGAAATCGGCCGAAGTCCGCACCATCGACCTGCTCGTTGCGAGCGGGGTGTCGTTCACCACCTGGCGCCTCCCCGCCGAGCTCAGTGAACCTCGGATCGGCGAGCCCATCAGCCACGACGATCTGTTGGACTTCCACGATCTCCTCCACGACGATTCAGCGCTGGAACAGGCCTTGGCCGAGTTCACCGGCTGAGCAACCCATCACTTCGATCGGTAGAGCCAACGGGTGACCGGTGGCTCTCCCGCGTTCGGCGACGCCGAGGTGAGGGTGTCGTCAGCCGAGACAGGGGTGGGACGGCATTGCGGGCGAGACAAGGCCGAGCTGTCAGGCCGGTAGTCTGACCTCATGTTCAACATCGGTGGTGGTGAGATCCTTGTCATCGCCATGATCGCCCTCATTGCCGTCGGCCCGGAACAGTTGCCCAGCGTGATGCGGAAGGTCGGCGGCTTCGTTGCCCAGATTCGGTCCATGACGACGGGATTGCGTACCGAATTCATGAGTGGCATGGAAGAACTCGACCCGACTCGCCTGATGGGAGACGGAACCGACGAGAACCCCATCGTTCCGCGGGGATACGCCGAGAATGCTGCGGCATCGTCGGCCGCGCCGAAGATCCCCTCGGCAACTGGTCCCGAGAGTTCGAAAGGGGCCGAACCGGCCGACGTCGGGAGCGGCGCCGACGAGCCCTCGACCGATTCGTCGGTCACCCTCGACCCGAGCGATGACGGTGCGGTCGACAAGGGAGCCGACGGTGC
>CALACD010000543.1 GCA_937890445.1 uncultured Acidimicrobiia bacterium
GCAGCGTGAAGTCGGCAGTCGACGACGTCTCGACGAGACGGGTGGGCGAGTTGTCGGGAGGCGAACGCAAACGCCTGGTGCTCGACCTTCTCCTGTCCTCGGGCGCCGACGTGTTACTGCTCGACGAGCCCGACAACTACCTGGACATTCCGACTCGGGTCTGGCTCGAGGACAAGCTGAACCAGTGCCCCAGCACGATTCTGATGGTGAGTCACGACCGATCCCTGCTGGAACGATGCGCCACCAAGATCGTCGTGCTCGAGGGCACGACATGTTGGGTTCATGGCGGTTCGTACCTCACGTTCGGCGAAGAGCGGGCCAAGCGCCAGAAGCTCCTGGGTGATGCCCTCAAACGATGGAACGACGAAGAGCGTCGCCTCCACGCTCACATGAAGGTGATGAAGGTCCGGGCCGCCCAGAACTTCAAGAACGCCACCAAAGCCAACGCCGCCGAGACCCGATGGGAACGTTTCGTGAAGGCGGGTCCACCCCCTCCCCCGGTCAAGGACCAGCACATCTACGTCAATCTCCGAGGATCGGACTCGGCTCGCAGAGTTCTCGCTCTGGCCGACGTGGCCATCGATGGGCTGTTCCTTCCCTTCAGCGACGAGGTGCACTTCGGCGAGCGCCTGGGATTGATCGGCCCCAATGGCACCGGCAAGAGCCACCTCCTCCGGGCGTTGTCGGGCACGTCGACGCCCGACGAGGGCACGATCACCCTCGGGCCGCGGACCTCGGTCGGCACCTTCACCCAGATCAACGACCGTCCCGACTTCCTCGGACGGGAGACCTTCCAGATCGTCCGGGAACGGGTCAGCGATGACGAGAAGGCGATGAAGACGCTGGCCCGTTACGGGCTCGGCGATCATGCTCGTCAGGAGTTCGGAACCCTCTCCGGTGGGCAGAAGGCCAGGCTCGAGATCCTCTGCCTCGAGCTGGAAGGACACAATGTCCTCCTGCTCGACGAACCAACCGACAATCTGGACATCGAATCCTCCGAGGCGCTGGAACAGGCCTTGGACGGTTTCCAGGGGACAGTCATCGCGGTGAGCCACGATCGGACGTTCCTGTCGAGCCTTGATCGTTACCTGCTCATCTCCGATGACGGTGAAGTGTTCACCCTGCCCGACTACGACCTCGCCCTCCAAGCGCTGAGCGAGCCGGACAGAACGGGCTCGCTGAAACTGGCGAAGCAACTGAACTCCTGAACGTCAGGCGAACCGGAGCGATCCGTCGACGAGCGACGCCGCTGGCAGCTCGTCCTTCTCCCTCCAATAGTCTTGGTCATGACGCCAGGGTTGGCGATCACCCTGCTTCGGCAGGAGGTGCAGGCCACGCGTGATGTAGCCCGGGTTGAAGTCCTCGGGATCCACCCAGGGCGACAGCGGCATGCCGTCATCCGAGGCCCGCAATGCCGGGACCACCATCGATGCGTGCCTGTCGTCCATGGTCCGGATCAGACGGCACACGAAATCGGCGATGAGATCGGCCCGAAGGGTCCAGCTGGCCCGGAAGTAACCGAAGACCCAGGCCATGTTGGGTATGCCGGTGAACATCGCCCCCCGATAGGTGATGGTGTCGGCGAAGTTCAACGGTTCACCGTCGATGGCGACGTCGATGTCGCCCAGGACGTTCAGGTTGAAACCCGTCGCGGTGATGATGATGTCGGCGTCGAGTGTCGCCCCGGACTTCAGCGCGAGGCCGGTCTCGGTGAAGGTGTCGATCTCGTCGGTCACGACCGAGGTCTTGCCCTCCCTGATGCTGTGGAACAGATCACCGTCGGGCACGAAGGCAATCCGTTGCCGCCAGGGCCGATAGGGCGGGGTGAAGTGAGGATCGACGGCGAAGTCGTCACCGAGAATGGCCTTGATGCCGTTGAGGAGCTCCTGTTTCACCAGTTCGGGATGATCTCGCGACATCGTGACGATGTTTTGCCTGATCGAACAGGATCTTGCGCCGGACGATCTCGTGCGTCCATGCGGCCGGGATGTCGAGCTCTCGAAGCATCTCGGCCAACTCGTTGTGGTTCCGCCCCGTAGCGAAGAAGGTCGGCGTGCGCTGCAGCATCGTGACGTGTTCGACCTTGGGGGCAATGGCCGGAATGATGGTCGCCGCCGTCGCTCCCGAGCCGATCACCACCACTCTGGCGTCGGCATAGTCCAGATCGTCATCCCACCGCATCGGGTGCACGATCCGGCCTCGGAACCGCTCGGTGCCAGGCCATGTGGGGGTGTAGCCCTCGGCATGACGGTAGTAGCCCTGACACATGTACAAAAAGCTCGCGGTGAAGGATCGGCACGCGCCGTCACCGGTGTCGCTGGTCGCGGCCGTGATCGTCCACCGACGCTGGTCGGTCGACCACTCGGCGCGAGTGATGCGATGGTCGTAGCGGATGTGATGCGCCAGATCCGATTCGTCGATCACCTCACCGAGATAGCTCAGGATCTCCTCAGCCGTGGCGATGGGAGCACCCATCCACGGTTTGAAGCGGTAGCCGAACGTGTAGAGATCGCTGTCGGAACGAATGCCGGGATACGTGTGCGTACGCCACGTGCCACCGAAGTCCGACTGGGATTCGAGAACGACGAAGGTCTTGTCGGGACACTGCTCCTGGAGATGATGGGCACCGCCGATTCCGGAGATACCGGCGCCGACGATCAGGACATCGAAGTGCTCGGACGGTGCTACAGATTCAGCTTCGGTCATGGGTTCATCCTGACCGATCGGCCGGACCGCGACCTGTTCAGAGCCGGATGTTGTCGAAATGCGGCTCGCGTTTGTCGAGGAAGGCCTTCGCCCCCTCGGCCATGTTCTTCGGAATCAACACGCGCTGATGATCTCGTTCGACGTCGAGTTGCTCGTCGAAGGTGGCCGTCTCGGCCCCGGCCAGCGCGGAGCGAATCCTGACCATGGCTTCGGGACTGCTCCGAGCCAACTGGGCAGCCGTCTCGGCCACCGCTGCATCGAGTTCTGTGTCGTCGACCACCGACCAGATCAGACCCCAGTCGGCTGCTTGGTCGGCGCTGATGGTCCCCCCGAGCATGGCAATGCCACGTGCTCGGGCCATGCCGACTCGATGAGGGAGATGGAACGTGGACCCGAGGTCGGGAACGATTCCCAACCGGGGGCCGAAGGTCGAGACGAACCGAGCCGAACGGGCCGCGATGACGATGTCGCAGCCCAGCGCCAGGCCCATACCACCACCGGCGGCCACGCCGTTCAGGCGACAGATCGTGGGCACCGGCAGGGTTGCCAAGGTCCGCAGCGGCGGATGGAAGATCGTGTCCATGCCAGCCGCCGTTGCATCCCCCGAGTCGACGTCGATGCCCTGATCGGTACCGTCGTCGGCTGCAGCCACCAAGTCGGCTCCGGAGCAGAACCCTCGTCCTTCCCCGGTCAACACCGCGACCCGCACCGACGAGTCGTCGATCACCTGCTGCAACGCAGCCTGGAGGTCGATCATCAGTTGGTCGTTCATCGCGTTCAGCCGAGATGGCCGGTCCAGCGTGATGGTGGCGATGTCGTTCGACACCGAATATCGGACGGTTTTCTCGCTCATCGTTCGGACACTAGCGTCGCATCCCCTACCCTGCAGATCCGTGCCCCTGACCCCGTTGCTGGCCGATTCGGCAAAGCAGAAGCTCGTCACCCTCGACCTGGAAGGCGTGCTCGCTCCCGAGATCTGGCTGGCCGTGGCCGACCGCTTCGAGTTGGACGACATGCGGATGACCACACGTGACGACCCCGACTATCGCAAGCTGATGATGCAACGCATTGGTGTCCTGACCAGGCACGACATTCGCTTCTCGCAGATCGTCGAGGTGGTTTCCGGTCTCGTACCACTGCCCGGGGCGGTTGCCTTCCTGGACCGGTTGCGCTGCCAGGTCCCCGTCGTCGTCCTGTCCGACACCTTCGAACAATTGGCGGCACCGATCTTCGCCTCCCTGGGCCAACCTGTGACCCTGTGCCACCGGCTCTGCATCGAGGACGACCGGATCGTCGACATCATGCTTCGTCACGAGGATCCCAAACGCGCCGCCGTCCAGGCGTTCCAGAGCCTGAACTACGAGGTGATCGCCGTCGGCGACTCCTACAACGACTTGTCGATGCTGGAGGCAGCCGAGATCGGATGTCTCATCCACCCACCCGACTCCCTGCGGGGCACGCACCCTCACCTCGGACTGGTCGAGGACCTCAGCGAGCTCGCCACCTGGCTGGGTTTGACGACCGAGACGTGGGCCGACGACGAGGGTGCTCAGCCGGCGTTGAACAGTCGGCCGTAGCGGGAGACGCCGTTCGTCGAGCGGCCCATGGTCCGAAGGGTGTGCCACAGCAATGCCGTGTTGGCGGTGATGACCGTGGCCCCCGTATCGGCCTCGGCAGCGCGCACCGCACCGACGGCCCGGAAGCCGTTGCCACCGATGATCACCAGATCGATGTCCGCCTCGATGGCATTGCAGAGGTAACGATGCAGCGCACCGGGGTGGATGTTGCCCTGCCCCGACGGCAGCGCGGCGGTTTCGGCCTTGACCACGGAAACACCGTTGGCAGCCAGCCATGACCGGCCCAACGCGGTGAGATCGGCAGGGAACCAGGGCGGGTCGACCAGCATGACCCGTTGTCCTCCGAGATGGCCGACCGCAGCCAGGATCGCCTGACCGGTGGTCACCACCGGTCGACCGTTGGCTTGCTCTGACAGGCGGGCGACCAGGTCATCGTCATCGGCCACATAGCTGGTCGAGGTGAAGGCAAGGGAGAAGATGTCCACCGAAGGTGCCGTCAGCAAACCGACCGCCTCATCGAGTGGCCCCGGCGCGGCCACGAACTCGACCGGTGACGTCGAGATCCGATCGGCTGCCTGATCGACGGGCCCAACCGGAAACCGGAACCTGCTGACGTTGAAGGCCAGACCGCGGGGAGCCATCGCCGACCACTCTGCTTCCGGTCCGACATCACCGTCGGGCACGAGGAGGCCAACCCGCAGACGAGTATCCCAACCGTCGGATTCGAACACAGGTGCCATCTCAGTTCCCTTCGTCCGCACGGTCGACAGGTCCCGAGGAGATCACGCCCGAGGTCTCGAGTTCGTCGAGAACGTCGTCGGACAGACCGAGCAGATCCGACAGGATCTGTCGGCTGTGCGTGCCGGTGAGGGCTGCAGGTCCGTGATAGCCGGTGGCCGAGCCACTGAACTTGATCGGGAATCCGGCCGCCTTCAGGCCTGGGAGAGGCCCCAGCGTTGGGTGTTCGACGGTGTCGATCATGGCTCGTTCGTGCAGATGGGGCCAGGCCATCAGATCATCGATGGTGTGCACGGCGCTGGCGGCAACGCCGCCAGCGACCAGGCAGCCCACGATCTCGGCCGTCGTTCCCGTCGCCGTCCACCCGGCGACGATCTCGTCGACCTCGTGATGATGCGTGATCCTCCAGCTCATTCGTCCCCAGTCCGGATCGGTCCCCAGGTCGTCTCGGCCCATCGCTCCGCACACCCTTCGCCACTGATCGTCGTTTCCGCAACTGATGACCAACCATCCGTCACGGCTCGGATAGGTGTTGAACGGACACAGGCGAGGCACGCGGTTGCCGGCCCGTTGGGGCACGCCCATCGCTGCGAAGTTGTCGAGCGGGTCCTCGAAGTAGAGGCTGAACATCACGTCGACCATCG